>CAZTNT010000013.1:0-18585 GCA_964614965.1 uncultured Lachnospiraceae bacterium
ATAAAACATTAACCCATCATTTGAATAATAAAGTCTTTCACTATATCTTAATCCACTTGAATAATCAACATCACATTCATACCAAATTCTTCCTTCTTTTTCTGGCAAATATCCTTCTCTATTATAAAATCTATTTCCGCCAATCATTTTCCCTGGTGCAAAATAAACTAAATTTTTACCAGGTTCCCAACCTAATTTATATGCTTCTTCTTTAGTTATATAATAATCTGGTAGTTTTCCATAAGCCTTTAAGTAAACATCTGGTGCTTGAAATCCTTTGTTTGAGATACTTCCGGCTGATTTTGTTTGAACATCCTTATATTTACAATCACATCCAAAATGAGCAGGTAAAAATACTTCTTCACCATTTTTATAAATTTTTAAATTTCTTTTAGGACAATCAACACAAGGATTTTTGCAACTTCCAATATGAATATATTGTAAAAAATCTGCATTTGATTTATTAAAATTAAAAATTTGTTTTACTTTATCTTTGATATTATCTAAAACACCCATATTATAACATATCTCCTAAAATTTTTAAAGATAATATCATATAAAATTTTGATTTAATCTAAAACCTGTCATCAAGCTAAACATTGATTAATTTAAAATGTTATGCTATAATAATTTTATGAAAAAAGAAAAATATGCTTTTGTTCAATATAAAGATAGTTCATCAAAACTTTGGATTTATAAATGTGATGAAAATTTTTCTGTTAACGATATTGTTGAAGCTCCTGTTTTTGATTACGCATATTCAAATGTTGCAATTATAAAAAAAATCAGATATTTATCAGATAAAAAGCTACCAATTGATAAAGATAGAATTTTAACCATAACAAACAAATTGGATAAACTAAAATATGATAAATATTTTCATTCTGTTAAATTTATGAAAAATTATATAAATGAGAATCATTTAAAAGAATGGAAATTCTCTGGTAAAAATAGTTGGGTTAAATTTTATACATCATCTTTTAAAGGTCAAATCAGCTATGAAAAAGATGGGGTCTTAACTTGCTCGTTAAATAATTGTATGGATAATGATTTTTTTGAAGAATACAAAAAAACTAGTCCTAAACACTTTAATACAAAATTAAAATTTCTTCAAACAGCTTTATATAAATTATTTTATAAAATTATAACAGAAGAAGAATTCATAGAATTGTTAAAAATTGTTTAAAAATTTCGACAGATGTTTAACTTGCTCCACCAAAATGTCAAAATTTATTTAATATAATAAAAAACCACCAACAAATGCTGGTGGTTTTTTGCCTACATATGATAGTGGCAAGCCATGTTTGTTGCAACAACAGTAGCAACTACGTTAGTATTGATTGATTTCATTAAAATCCTCCTTTTTACCACGTACGAGAAAAACCTCTAACATGTTATATTCATTTAATCACAATTTTTTATTTTTGTCAATATTTTTTTAATAAACTATTGCAAAAATCAACCATTTGTGATATTTTTGTATTAGGAGTAGTTATGAATATTTTAATTATAAGCAACCTTGAAAACGAATGTTGCGAAGAAGATATTTGGATAGCAGAATCTTTTATGCAAGATGGACATTATGTTCAACTCGTCAATAAATACTACAACCCTTCATTCGATAATGAATTTGATATTTTTATTAAAAGATATTCTTGGATTGAAGATATTGAGGAATTTTCAGTTGGTGCTTCTGAATCGGATTATGAAACTAGAATTCTTCAAAAAGATTTACCCCGTATTAATTTTGATGGAAAATTTGATAATGGTGGTAAACATTATTTAAGCAAATTATATAAAAAAGGTTATAAAACTGTTCCAACCATTTCAAAAATTGAAGATTTAAACAATCTTCCAGATTCTGAAAGATATTTAATTAAGCCTGTAAACGGATGGGCAGGTTTTGGGATTATAGAATGTTCAAAAGACGAAATTCCTTCTTTGTGGAATAAAAATTATGTTATTCAACCCAAAATAGATTTTGATTGCGAGTTACAATTTTATTTTATAGGAAACAAATTTGAATTTGCTCAAATGTTTAAACCTAAAAAAATTAACACCCATGAAAATGCAACTTTCTATCATCCAACAATTGAAGAAATTGAAATAGCTAAAACATTTGCAACTTTAAACGGACCTAAATTTAACGGAGTCCAAAGAGTTGACTTTTTAAAATCTGGTGATAAAATTTACTTATCAGAACTAGAAGACGATGCTCCATATATGGCAATTGAAGCTCTTCCGGATGACAAAAAAGAAGTTTTCATTAATGATTTTAAAGCAATGACTTATTCTTATTATAAAAGAAAAATCGCAGGTGTTAACCGCGACTATTAATACTTTATTAAATATTCAAATCTATTCCTATTGATTTGTGATAAAATTTCTGTTGAATAAGTGCTTAATGCTTGAGCATGATCGGCTGCTGTGATTTCTGTTTCACCTTGTTTACCTACGTAAACAACCTCATCACCAATTTTAACATTTGTTAAATTGGTTACATCAACAAACATGCAATCCATACTCATTTGACCAATTATTTTGCACTTTTCTCCATTTATCAAAACATTTGACTTCTCAGATAGTTTTGTGCTTAATCCATAGCCGTATCCTATTGGAACTACGGCTATTTTTTTCTTGTTTTCAAGTTGTTTAAAGCTACCATATCCAACACTTTCATCGTCTTCCACTTCTTTGATTTCAACAATTTTTGATTTAACAGTCATAACATGTTCGAGACCATTATCATAACCACAGAAACCATAAAGCGCCATACCTGTTCTAACCATATTAAACTGATATTGTTTTGTTAACATTAAAACAGTTGAACTCGCCACATGAACCATTGGGAATAAATTTTTTTCATTTATAGTTTGAATATCTTTTTTAAATTTATCAACTTGCTTTTCAATATTATTTTCGCAATCATCATTTGTTATAACTAAATGAGTGTAAAATCCAACAAAATCAATATATTTTATATTTTCACATATCAAATTAATAATATTATTAAACTCGCTTTGTTCTTTATATCCATAACGATTAAGTCCCGAATCTTTTTTCAAATGAAACTTGCCAATTTTTCCACAAAGTTTACAACATTTAATAAATTCTTCAATTTGATAATATTTTCCTATTGTAACTTCAAAATCATTTTTAATTGCCGTTTGTAAATCAGTTATATATCCTAAAATTAATATATTTTTCGAAATTTTATTATTTTTAAGTTCCAAAGCTTCTTTAAGAGTTGAAACAGCAAAATAATCAACACTTTCATTTAATAATTTTGCAATATCAATCATTCCATGTCCATACGCATCTGCTTTCACAACTGCACAAACCTTTGCCATGCCTGCCAAATTTTTAATGATTGAAAAATTATGTTTTAATGCTTTTACATCAATTATAATTTCATTCATTTAATTTTTCCTCATAACATAATATTGAAAGATAATGTTTCTTTCTTTGTCATACGCAATACATTCATCAACAGTCAATCCAAAATTTTCAAATTGCTTTTTTGTTAACAAGACAGGAGTATGACCAAATGCAACAACCAACCCGCCCTTCTTTAATTTTTTCAATACCACTGGAAGAATTTGTTTTGATTGATATTTTGAAACCACTTGATCGTTTAAAAATCTTAAAAAGATTAAATCAACACTATTATCTGAAATTTTAGAATCTTTAGCATTTGCCCATTCAAATTCATCTAAATAATCTTTCGCATAATCAATCATTTCTTTACTTAATTCCCCGCCAATGGTTGTTATGTTAGGATATGCCTTTTTTAATGTGTATAAGAATTGACCTGTTGAACACGCAGGATCATAAACTCTTATCTTCTTACTTAATGAATCCTTTAAGCATTGAATTGTATAGTTTCTTATATGCTCTTCACCATATCCTAAATATTTTACCTTATTAGGATTTAACGACCAACCATTTTTTCCTGTTTTTTCAACTTGATTTGACACAAAATCTCTTTCTTGATAAATAAAATGAATTTCATGTTGTAAATTTAGTGCAATTTGATTAAATGTTGCAACTCTCTCTTCTTCTGTCATTGGATAAAAACTCACCAAAACATCTTTATTTTGCAATTTGGTTTCTTTTAAAACACCCAATATCATACTTTGCGTAATTTGAGAACAATGTGCAGCATTAATCTTCTTTTTAATACTCAATTCCGAACGAATTTTTCTACCTAAAATTTTGTATTTACCCAATTTAACATAAAAAATTGCTTGTGGTAAATTATATATTTTATCGTGTATATAATCTAATTCTCTTTTTTTTACTTTTTTAAAATTAACTTTTGGATTAACATACATCTTCTTTATAATCAAACTATCATAAATTTTTTGTTCAATTTTAAGAATATCATCATAATGCATTTCGTAGTTGTTCTCATAATTGATAATCATATTTCCCTCTAAAATGAATAATCTTCTGGTTTTGATCTTCTTGCCGCATTTCGTTTTTCTTCTGCTATTTCTCTTTCCATTTGCTCTCTTGCAAACTTTGAACGCCTTGGTTTTTTACCTGTTCCTTCATTATCTAACGCATCAAGTGATGCCTTCATGTCCCCTATCACAAACTTAACTTCATTGCTTGGATCTGGCCCGAATCTTTTTTCAAAGGTTTCCTGTTCATCGGCAAATTTGTATTCCGAAAACTCATATGAATATGTGCCCATTCCACTTGTTAATTTATTTAATGTTATTGGAAAAGTTATCATTTCTGAAAATGGAACTATTCCTATCAATATTGAAGATTTTCCTTTTGTGTCAAAACTTAAAATTTTAGCTTTTCTTGAATATAAATTATTAACAACCGCATTACTTGTTTCTTCTGGAATATCTAAATAAAATTCTATCATTGGTTCTAATGTGTGCATTCCAGCAAGTTTAAACGCTCTGAACAATGCTAATGGTGTGCAGATATTGAAATGCTGTGGATCTGATCCCATTGAATCAAACTTGCCTCCAACAATTGAAATTTCAGCATCTGTAACATTCCAACCATAAATCCCTTGTTTACAATATTGTTCAATCAATCTTTTAGCTTGATTTTGATACTTTATGTGCAAAAAATCTGTTGAATATTTAGAGTTTATAATAAGACCAGCACCTCTAACCAACGGATTAACTTCAATTTCAATTTGAGAAACTGATGTATATGATGATTTTGCTCTCGCACTTTTGGTTGGTGTTTCTTTAAAAATTATTCTAGGTTTTTCAATTGTATTTTTGATACTAAATCTTGTTTCAATCAATTCTGAAAGAACTTGTGCTTGGACTTCACCCATTAAATTTATTTTAATTTCTTTTGTATATTCATCGAAATATGCTTCATAGTGAGGATCTTCCATATTTAAAATTTTAATAATTTCAACAAGTTTTAATGAGTCGTTTGGATTTTCTGCCTTTAATTGCATTTTAATTAAAGGTTGAACAAATTCTGTTCTTTTAAATTGATAATCACCAATCGACGTTCCCGACAAGCATTCCAAACCATTCACAATCACAATTTGGCCTGCTTCTGCATTATTAACAGTGATGTGACTTGCTCCATCTGCAATTCTCATGTTTGTTAATTTGTATTTTTTATCATCAACTGTGATATCTGAAAAATTGCTCATATTACCGGATAAAATTTTGATGTAACTATCACGTTGACCATTTTCAACCCTTATCATATAAGCATAAGCATTTAACTCATTCGAATCTAAAATGTTGTTTTTTATGTCATTTCCCAAAAATGAATACAATGCATCAACACCAAGATTTTTCAAAGCAGAGCCCCCAAAAACCGGGAAAGCTTCACTTGAATTGAAAGAAGACAATATCTCACTCATCAATTGTGTTCTTGTAACTTCTTCATTGTTTACAAACTTTTCACAAATATTGTTATTGACGTTTGCAAAACTTTCAACTAAATCATCTTTTGACAAAGTGTCGTATCTCTCATCAACAAAAGAGAAAATGTTAGGTGATAATTTTTGAGCAATATCTTGCATTGTTCTTTGAAAATCAGCATTTTTTCTGTCCACCTTATTTACATAAATAATTGTTGGCACATTATTTTTTCTGAGTTCCTTCCAAATCGCATAAGTTTGAGCTTCAACTCCTTCAACTGCTGAAATAACCAATATTGCAAAATCCAACACATTCATCGCTCGTTCAACTTCACCACTGAAATCAACGTGACCTGGTGTGTCAATTATTTGAATAACATTTTCACCTTGGTTTATTGAAACCAATGAAGATCTAACAGTGATTCCTCTGTTTTTTTCAACAGCCAAATTATCTGTTACTGTGTTACCCGAATCAACTCTTCCAATTTCTTTGATTTGATTGTTCAAAAACAACAAATTTTCAGTTAGGGTTGTTTTTCCTGCATTTGCATGTGCGAAGATACCCATTGTTAAATATTTTTTCATAAAACCTCTTATTTTTTCAACTTCGGATATGCCTTTAATGAATTACTATTCATTATAGCATTTTTTTGACAATTGTCAATATCCAAAATATCAACCAAATCTAAATAACTTGACACATCGTTATATTCATCACAACAAGCAAAAAAATCTGTTCCATACATAAGTTTTTCATATAATTTTGGATATTTTTTGCTATATGTTTCAAGTATCTCTTTTATTTTTAAATTTTGTTGAATTCTAGATTCTTTTGTTTCCCCGTCATTGCAACCACTGAAATCCGTGTAAACATTTTCACACTCATGGCACAACCTAAATGCGTCATCAAAATTTGACCAGTTTAAATGACTTATGACAAAATTAACTTCCGGATATTTTTTTGCAAATATTTCTAAATGCTTAGCATCTGAATATGGCGAAAATTCACTTTCACTGTCCTCATTGAAGATTTCACCACAATGAAAAGTTACTGATAAATTATTCTCTTTTGCAAAAAGAATAACTTGTTCAACTCTTTCATCGTTAGCATAATAATGTTGATATCCCAAATATATTTTAACACCAACAATTCTTTGATATTTTTTCAAATCTTCTTTAACTTTTTTTAGTTCCATATCAACCTTGTTGAGATTAACAGAATCCAAAAAATACATATTCTCAATATCTTGAAATTCTTCAAAGTCATATGGTTTTAAAAGTTCTTCAATGTCAATGCTGCGAATATTTAACCATTTGTTTGCTTTTGATGTTTGGTTGTAAATTTCAAAATCTCTTTTTTTTATTGCATGTAAGTGACAATCAAATAAATTCATATCATTTTCCTTTTAATTAAAATAATGATTTAGTGTTACTGGCAAAATCTCTTTGAAATCCGGACAGAAAGGCAATGAAGTGTTCATAATTTTATTTACTTCATGAGTTGCTGCTGGACAACCTGTTCCACAAAGATATCTGTACTTACAGTCTTTACATTTTTGCATACATGAAGCATCTCTGTTCATCCAACTGTTTACCAATTCTTCTTTTAAATGTAAACCTTTTTCATCATATTTTCCAATACTATATTTTTCATTTCCTATTCCATGCCAACACTTGTAAACCAATAATTTTTCATCAAGGATAAATTGGTTTCCAGATGCGCCACAATGTTTAAGACGTGGAACAAACGCTTTATTATTCAAAATTGAATTAATTAACGGATAAATGTGTGATTTGATATAGAAAATGTTTGCATTGTTGTTAGTTTTTTGAATTGAATAGATTTTTTCCAGACCAACAGCTTCTTTTAAAACATTGCTTTCTCCTGAACAACCTCCATCTTGTAACAAATATATATATGGATGAAGATTAGGATAATGGCCCATATTTACCAACAAGTCTGACAATTCAGAAATTTGAGAGATATTTGCATCATCTGCATTTAATCTTAAAAATACTTCGATATTATTATCTAATGCTAATTTTAAATTTTTAAATATTTGATCAAAACTTCCTCTTCCATCATAAAACACTCTTCGTTTATCGTGGATTTCTTTTGGTCCGTCAACTGTGATTTGTATGTTCTTAACTGTCTTGCTTGTTAAAATTTTAATAAATTTATCCAAATCAACACCATTTGTTACAATATCCACGCTATAACCATATTGTTCAGCTTTCTTTATAATTTTTTCAACAACATCTTTATTTGGAATAAGAAGTGGTTCACCTCCCATGATTGTTATTCTTATTTTTTCGTAATCTTCTTTTTGAACGTTTTGCTTTTTAATAATTTCGTTAATTATATTAAATTGTGTATCAACAAGATTCAAATCTCTTTCTTTGTTTTTGCAATTCATTTCATATGTATGTTCATAACAATAAATACAATTTAAATTACAATTATACGAAGGAATTAACAAAAAGTTTGGAACTGACTTTTTTTCAGCTTGTTGAATTTCACAGTTTATTCTTTTGATAAAAGCTAAATATTCTTTTTCACTATCAAAAAGATAATTCCTTGATTTTAAAGCATCAATAATATCACTTTCAATCTCTTGAAAATTTTCATTTATTATTTTTTCAAATAAATCACCATCAATTATATCAAGTGCTCCATTTATTAAATTTAGCAAAAAATACTCTTGTTCATCTTTTTTGATTATCTCACATTCTTTTAAAAAATACATTACAACCTCCCCAATTTATAAATCTATTCAATTGAAAATAAATCTTCTAGTTCTGTGATAATGAATTGACCATTTTTATACACCAACTTGTCATCAAACCACATTTCACAATCTTTGCTCATATCTTTAATTAAATCCCAGTGTATGATGCTTTCGTTCCCATTTTTACTATCTGAATGGCTATTTCCAATTGCCATGTGTATTGTTCTCACCATTTTTTCATTAAACAAATTATCATTATAGTTTTTCGTGATAAATGGATTTAATCCAACTGCAAATTCACCAAAATAAGATGCCCCCTCATCTGAAGATAAGATATTTCCAAGAGCCTCGTTTTCATTACATGAATAGTTTATAATTTTTCCATCTTTAACTTCAAACTTAATATTTTTATAAACAACGCCCCTAAAATATGAATCGACATCAAACAGGATTTTTCCATTAACTGAATATTTTTCTGGTGCTGTGTAAACTTCTCCATCTGGCAAATTAATTTTTCCACAACAAACAACTGTACTTATATTTTTCTTTGTAAACATTAAATCTGTTTCAACACCTAAAATCTGAATTTTGTTTGTTCTATCCAAAATGTCTTTTAATTTTGTTGCTTTCCTTGTTAGTGCTTCATAATTAAAATTATTAACATCAAACAAAAGTTTCTCATGCTCTTCATAACTAATTTGAAACAAATTTGCAAGTTCTTTTTGCGGATATCTCAAATATACCCACCTTTCGAATGTCATAATCTTTTGGAAAATTTTCAAATAATACTCATTTTTAAACTTCAACACTTCTTTTGGATTAAAATCCTTGTAATTCTCAATGTTGTTATCAAACATAACGGCAACATCACACATTCTAATTGTTTTTTCAACAGCATCATACATACTGTTTAAAAGATCTTTTTCCCCATGCAAAATGAAACTTTCATTTAATGAAACATCATTCCAAACAACAACTGGAACAGCTCCAAACTCTTGCAACTCATTACAAAATTGTTTGCAATATTCTTTTGATTTGTCGTCAGCAAAAATGAAAACTCTTTCGCCCTTTTTAAGTTCAAGTGAAAAATGAATAATATTATCAAACAGATTCATAATCTTCTCCATTAATTTCATTTTAAATTATAATAAATTTTATGTCAAGTTTATTTAAAATAACTTTTGTGCACTTATTTTCAAATCTTTATACTATGTTTTAACACGTTGATTTTAATAAATTCAATAGCTTTAATATCTCTTTTAAAGAATCTAAAAGTAAAAACGAATAATTATTTCTTTTAAAAATTTAGTTGCAACATAATCGGTTATTGCTCCACCTCTCTGAGCCACGGTCGAAAAACAAAAGACCGTGTTTTTTATTCAAATGTATATGTCTGTTAATATCATTTCAATTATAAAACATCATAAAGCAAAATTTATATTTTCTTAAATTTAGAAAAAAGTGGTTAGAAAATTCTAACCACTTTTTTCTTATTTAATTAAAGTTAAGAAATCTGCATGAGTTTTATCAAAAACTGTGTCGAGATATGAATATCTATCCATTAAGAAAAGTCTAACATAATCATATTGCATATCAAATTGGAATTCACCAGTTGTTCCATGCCACATTTTTGAATCAATTGTCGCAACTTCATCAATAACTTGTTTATATTCTTTCATTGTATTGACTGTTTCAAGAATTGCATTTTTCTTTTCATCAAATCTTGTAGCAACTTTGTTATAGAATTCTTCATTGTTTAATAAGTTTTGATAAACCCCTTTTTTAGCCACCCATATTTTGTTTGCATCTTCTATATAAGATTTTTCGTATGGAACATTCCATTCAGTAGCTAAAGAAAAATCAAAATCCCAAATAGGCCCAAATTCCATTTTACCATCTTTTGTTTTGTGTAAATATGTGCTTTTAAACATATTATCAGGGTTTAGCATTATTTCATGAATTAGATAATAATCCACCATCGAATCAATATTGACTAAATCTTCTAGACCAACAGGAGTTTCTCTAAAACTAACTTCAACTTTTTCATTTGTTTTGATTGTTGTGAACACAGCATTTATATATTCATAAATGTAATCATAAACTTTGTCGCTTTCTTCTGTTGCACCACGTTCATCTGCTTCTGGGAATTTTATTTCCACATGATTGTTAACAGCATCAACATAGAAGTTATCAACTCCAGTTGTTCCTTCCATGTATGCATTCAAATCCATTTCAACAAAGAATGGGAATTCAGTGTCTGACGCAACATCAAAATCATCATCCACATTTGCTCTACCTTTCTTTTCATCCATTTGTTCACAAAGTAAATAGAGCCCTTTAAATTCATTGTTAATTACCAATGCAACATGATGAGGTGTTGGAGTGAAATCAAGGTTTTCAAATTCGCTTGCTAAAGTAAACGCTGTGTAATTTCTGATATATGATTGATCATAATAATCTGCCAAAAGCACCCAACTTTTGTTTGCTTTCAAACCGAATAAAGATTGTTTTTCATCAAATTTAATTCGATAAGGACGCTTCCTTGCTTTCATCGTTGAATTTCCTCTCAAACGAATTCCAACACAACCTTCATCTTCGTAATTCTTTGTCATTGGGACACTGAAATTATCTTCTTCATTTTCACAATTTGAAATTTTAAATGAACAATTCACATAGTCTTCTTTACTATAAGGTTGTTGATTGTTTTGAGTGTAAATTTCAACAATAGGAATTTCTAGAGTATTGTTTACTTTACTCATCAACTCATTTTTAAATATTTTACCGCTAACAAAATTAAATGCCATAAAGTTTGATGCGATTGTATAACAAATGATTGAAGTAACTAACAACAAATTAACTGAATTAAAAATGCTTCTTTTTGTTTTTGTTTCTTGTTCTGAATGTTTTAAATCAGTTATAAATATTAATGAAATTAAATAACACAATAATAAAATGTAAAACACTACATTTATGATTGGTTCAATTTTATGAGTGACATTACATTGTTTCAAAACAACCAAACCAAAACCATAAACTAAATTTAAAAATGAAAATACTGAGAATGTTATGTTAAACACATTTTGTTTTTTGCTTACATGTGCAATTGACAAACCAAACAATGCCGAAACTGTCAACATTAACAATGACACAACAATCCTGTTTCCAACATTTGCAAAGCCAAAAATTGGAGCAATGTTGATAAAAATCACAACTGGAATTGAAATTGCCAACACATAAAAAATGTCATTTATTGAAAATTTGGTGTTGAAAATTAGCGAAACAACTAATGCAATTTCAGCCAAACTTAAAAGAATAAAAAATGCTGTTGGATTTTTAACAATGAAACTATTGGCAACAAGCGCCAAGAAAACACTTAAAGTTATGAGAATTGCTGAAATCCAAGCACCTTTAGATTTGAAATTAAAAACATAAAGTAGATTAAAGACTGCAGTTACAATTGTTAAAACTAACAACAAAACTTCAATCCAAGCTTGGGCAAAAATTGCATTACAAATCACGCTTGCAATAATTCCCAAAATCAATGAAATGTCTAGTGCAAAAAATATCTTTTTCATATGTACTCACCTATGTGTAGTATATCACAAAAAATACAAATAATCAACATTTTAAGCATAACAAAAAAGAGATTTGAAATCTCTTTTTTAATCAACTGAATTTGCTCCGTCTGTGCTTCGCTCAGTTTTTGAATATGAAACTTTTTCTATGTTAACTTTTAATTTTTTTAAAACTTCTATGAATTTCACATCTTTAACATAACCATTTTTAACATTTCGAATCCATACACCAATTTGGTAACCTTTATATTCACAATGTTCACCAATCATAATTGTTCCATCTTCTTTTTGTGAAATTTTTTCAGCTTTATTTTCGATAGCTTCTTTTAGTATGGAAATTTTTTCTTGAGTTGAAAGTCTTTTTTCTCTTTGCAAATCAATATTCAACTGCATCAAACCTTCAACAAACTCTTTATCTGTTGTTAAGCCTGATTTAACACGCGAAATCCAGCCACCTATAGGATTATTTTTATAAACAACTGGAATTCCAATGTGAATTTTACCATTTTCTTTAAATTGAATACCATCAACACCATTTGAAATCGCTTCTTCAATAATTTTCAACTTGTCTTCAACTGTTAATCTTTCTTTTTCAATTTTAACGCCAAGTTTAATTAGTCCTTCAACAAATTCTGGGTTTCCTTGACCTTGCTTAACATTTGAAATCCAAATTCCGATTTTGTGACCATCATAAATTGCGGTATTATAAATTCTATAAGTTCCATTTTTCAGCTTTTCAATTCCAACACACTTATTTTTTATTGCCTCTTCAATAATTTGCAGTTTTTCTTCAGGTGTAAAATTAACTATAGCCATCAAGTCAATGTTTAATTTTTTAAGAGCAATAATAAATTCATCTTTCACTTTACCTTGTTTCGCCCTATACACCCACATACCTATTGGATTGCCATCATAAATACAAGAACGAATTATTCTCATAGTTCCATCATCTTGTTTTATAATTCCATAAACATCATTGCTGATTGCTTCTTTTATAACTTCAATTTTTTCTTCAATTGTTGGAACACTTCTTGATAAATCGATGTTTAATTTTTCCATTTCTTCTTTAAGCCCAAGTTCTTTTGATCTTCCTTCTTTAACATATCCAATCCAAGCCCCAATCGGATATCCATTAAAAACACATTTCAGTTTAATTTTAACTTTTCCGTTTAATGTTTTAATTCCTTCAGCATTTTCTTCGATTGCTTGCTTTAGAATTTCTATTTTTCTTTTTGGAGAAATTATTTTTTCTGAAAAATCCACACCCAATTTTTTTAATGCATTAACAAAGTCCTCAGAACAAACGCCTTCTTTAGCGCGCTTGATCCATCTTGCAATTGAAATCAATGAATATTCTTCACCTTGGAAAGAATAAAATGCCTCATTGTCGCTTTCATAAATTTTGTTGAGATTTATTCCATGATTTTTCATGTCGGTTAAAATTTCAATTTTTAATGCTTCAGTCACACGTTTTACTCCAATCATTTCATCAAGTTCATCAAATTTTTTCATGATTTGATTTTCTTGAATTGTTTTTAAAGCAAGATTTTTAATTTGCGGATTTGTTGTGCGTGTTGCAACGTCCCTAAAAACTTTTGCAATTTCTTCATAATCTTCTCTATATTCAAACGATGAATTGATATTATTAACCAAATCCAAAACTAGTGGTGAATTTTGTTTTCCAGCAGACAAAGCTCGTCCAAGCTGTTGAACATAGACAATGAACGATTTTGTGTCCCTCAGCATGATAACTCCATCCACATCTTTAACATGCACCGATTCATTCAACATGTCAACAGCGAACAAAAGTTTCAGTCCTTTCCCTTGAGCTTTGTCAAACTCATCAATTTGTTTCAAAGATTTTGGATTGCTTGAATTAACATTATATACAATTTTTAAATCTAAACCCGATTTTTCAATTATGTTTAGCATGTCTGCTTGATATTGCTCACTTGTTGCGATATCATCGCAAAAGACAATAAATTTTCCATCTTTTCTTAGTTTAAAATTTTCAATTATTGTATCTTCAGTATTTTTAGAAGTCAAAATTAATTTTTTAATTTTATTAATTTCTTGTGTTGCAACCGCTCTTTTTTCTTCATTTTTAATTTTTTGGATTTTATTTTCATAATTTTCTAGCAGTTGATTATATGAATAAATTGATGATTGATAAATTGGAAAAGGTAAAATCCCATCAACAATAGCGTCAGCAAGAGAAATTGTTGAAACAACATTCCCATCAAAAATTGTATCAACAGTGTTTGTTCCAGTGCTTCGGATTGGCGTTGCAGTAAGCCCCAAAACTTTTGCACTTGTTAAACTGATTGCCTCACCCACAGCATTGCCCCATTTGTTTTCATCTGCATGATGAAATTCATCTAAAATTACATGCGTGAATTGTCCAACATACTCTTCAAAATTTAAAAACTCTTCTTCTGACAGCACAAACTCATCATCACTGTTAAACATTGCACTTGACTTTTTAAATTTGCTCAACAAACCAGAATAGGTCATAAATTCAATATGGTTACTTAGTTCAGGAATTGCAAGGTCTTTTACCTGTCGCTCAACTTGGTCAAAAACTGCGAGTTTTGGTGCAAGATATAAAGCTTTAACTTTGCCTTGAGGATGTACCGCAATTGGTTTTTCTTCAACTTTATGAGAAGAAACAATTGCACCTTTTAGTTCATCTCTAAGCCATTGAATTGCTATGAAAGATTTACCTGTTCCCACCGCATGAACGACTGCAACCTTATCATTTCCTTCATTAAAAGATTTTGCCACTTTATAATATGGATAAACATTGTGACTAAGCAGAATTTTTTCACGCTCAACCAATCTAAATCGTGCATTTTCAATTAAATTTCTTGATAATTTATACTTTTTCATTTTCATCCTTTGAACATGATTATATCATATATCAATTTAAAATGGAATAGCTTTTCTAAATTTAACTATCTCATTTTTCGATCTAAATCTTTTTTCTTCAAGGATTCTCTTTTGTCATAAAGCTTTTTACCTCTAGCAATTGCAATTTCAACTTTGACATTACTTCCAGAAAAATATGCCTTTGTTGGGACGATTGTTAATCGGTCTTGTTCAATCTTTTTTTTCATCTTCAAAATTTCATCTTTATGAAGAAGAAGTTTTCTGTCACGTCTGGTTGTGTCACCATATCTGCCAGCATCAAAAGAATTAGAATACTCTTTAATGTAACTATTCCTTAAAAAACATTCACCATTTTTAATGTAACCATAAGTATCAACAATTGAAAAATGACCAAGCCTAACCGACTTGATTTCATCCCCTGTTAAAACAATTCCCGCTTCAAATGTTTCGAGTAATTCATACTCGAATCTTGCGCGCTTATTTTCTGCAACCATTTTCATGTTGTTATTATATTATAAAAAATAAAAAAAAGCAAGATTTACTTGCTTTTTTAATTATCTAGATAAAAACTAATAAAAAATATAAGTTACTCTTTTTCTTATTTACTTATCATTATAATAAAGCTTCAATAATTGTTACTAAACCATTAATAAATCCAGATTTTTGCGGTATTAGTATTTCGTTCAAATTGTTAGGCAAATTTTCGGCAATTAAATTTTTTACTTTTCTCTCTATTTGTTCATCCCATTGAGAACCTTGTGAAAGAAAAACTTTTTTTAATCTATCTGACCACTTTTCCTTACCTTTAAATTCTTTACAATTGAGTTGAACTCCAAAGTTATTAAATAACAAATTTTCATATGCAGACGCTTTTATACAATCTTCAAATTCAGCTTCTGGCATTCCGTTACAAATTGTATATTTAACTTCTGAAGGTAATATTAACCCTTCTTTGTTAGCCTTATTAAACGCATCTTTACCTGCTATATCATTATCCAATAATGCAACATATTTACAAAGGCTTCTTTTTAAATCAAATAGCGAATGTGAAAGATTAGATACTCCATGCAATGGTTGGATAATTAATGCATTATTTTTTAATGCACGTGCAATTTTATCGCTTTTAAGTGGTAGTATTTTACTTAACGAGATTACATCGTCTTCACCTTCAACAACTAAAACTTTATTGGCATTTTTTAAATTGTCTGCTGGTAAGACACCTAAAATTTCTCGTATTTCTGCAACGTTTTTTGCAGGATATGCTTTACCTTTATCCACCACAATATTAGAATTTATATAATTTTGTTGTACAAATAAAGGATTGTGCGTAGTAAGAATAACTTGGCTGTTTTCAGAAATTTTATTAATAACTTCACAAAGGCTATGTATTGCACCTGAATGCAGATGAGATTCTGGCTCTTCAATGGCAATTATAGATGCTGACTTTGTGTTTCTTCTTTCTTTTAAAATTGCAAGTGAAACCAAACTTTTAATTCCGTCGCCTTTAAAATTTATGCTTGTTGGCGTTCCGTCGTTTATAATAACATCAAAATCACCAGTGTATGAACGACCTAAATAAGGCTTAGCATCTTTAACAATTTTTACATCTGATATGTTAGGTAAAAACACTTTTAATGGCTCAATTAGCGTTTTAGAAATTTTATCCAAGGCTTCATTTTGCATTTGAATAATTTTTTCTTGTGCTTTATTATATTCTGGATTGTTTTCAAGCCCACTTAATTCTTCATTAATAATATCCATTAAAGCTTCAATTGCCATATTCTCTGTTCTTACAGCTTTAATGTAATTAAATGAAATTCTTTTTGAAATAAAGGCCATAATTTGAGCAGATTTCTTGTTATAAGATGAAGAGCCTTTTTTAGGAACTTCAATTTCACATTTATAATATTTACCAAATTTTATTCTTATTGGAATATCTTCGTTGCCTCTTAAATTAGTTTCATTGTGAAACTCTTCAATTTCTTTACCCTCTAAGCGAAATATTAAGTTAAAAATAGATTCTACCCCTCTTTTGCGGTTTTGGAACTGCAGAGGAAAATCTCTTTCCCATTCGTAACCACTGTTATGTCTATCCCTTATTCTAAATCTACGTAAATACATAGTGCTTGGCCTATTATCTGCGTTCAACATAATTACAGACATTGCGGTGTTTAATGCAGTAAGCAGATTTGATTTACCTTCGTTATTTTTGCCCACCAAAACAGTTAAATTTGAAAGGTCAATTTTATGTGCTGTGGTAATACTACGATAATTAGTTACAGAAAAAGAAATTAATTTCATTTGTTTATCCTTTGAATTTTATTATAAATAATTATAACATAATTAACGAATAAACGCAAATGGTTTATATATTTAAAATTTATTAAAACTCAGGAGGTTTACTTGCTTCTTAAATTATCTCAATTTAAAAAACTAATGAAAAAAAAGATAAGAGCAAGGTCATAAACTTTTGAAACTAGTGATATTTTAAAAAGCAAACTAAATATGTTTGCTTTTTTTTGTTTTGCTATTGATATTTGTTTTAAAACATGCTATACTCTTAATAATTTAGGAGCAAATATGAGTTTATTAGAATTCTTTAGAAATAGACAACAAAAAAGTGAAAACACATCTTTAGTAGCAAAAGGTGATAGCTCTATCGCGCCTTATACACCAAAGAAGAAAAAAATTCGCAATATCGTAGATTTCGTTGAAAATGCTTTAATAAGTAATGGCGGAAACTATGAAGATATACATCAAAAATTACTTGCGTTGTCTGAATTTGCTAAACACGCAAAAGAATATGGTGTTGAATGTAATTTAGGTGGAATTGATGTTACTTTAAGAGATTTTTTTACTGAACAACCAGACATTAAACATTTTCCTATAAAAAATAAACCACATGCTGCTTTTTATGCTAAAAAAGACGGTTGGAACTTTTATAACTATCGTGGCGTAACGGTTATGCAAGATGAACAAGCAAAAAGACCTGTTATGTATTATGGTAGAAGAAATAAAAATGCAGAAACTCATAGAAACGATTGTATATTTGCTTTTGGTGATGATGTTGTTGTATTACGAGATGAGTGTAAGGCAAATTATGATGAAATCCCATTATGGGGAGACGGAACATATGCAGAGTTTTCATTTGATAAAAATAACCATATCATAAGTGTAAAATATCGTTATATGACACATCCAAGATTAGGCTTTTGGAGTAAAGAACAAGTTTGTGAATTTGACGCTGAAAGTGGTCAATATAGATTATTGCCAACACAAATACCAGAAAGAACTTACAATGACCCAAAACCTAGTGATAAAAGCATAAAAAAATGTGCTAATCTAATTGTAAATATGTTTGATGATACAAAAGATGAAACATTAAGTAAATAAAGATTTTGGCAGTTAGACGTGTGCTTGTCATATACAAGTGTCGTCGCTTCGCTCCGACAGACAAGCACACGTCTATAAACTAAATAAAGCAGACAAAAAGCGAAAGTGTTGGTGAACGTAACACACTTTCGCTTTTTGC
>CAZTNT010000014.1:0-17904 GCA_964614965.1 uncultured Lachnospiraceae bacterium
ACTTAGATAAAATTTCTGCAGGTGTGATAGTTGTTGTGTCATCAATATAAATATTTGCATTTTCCAAAATCTTCTTGGTTTCGAAAAGTGTTGCCCAAGTGTTTTGATCCTTTGTTCCACCTTTAACCATATCCATTGGCACTCTACCTGTTGCACAAATAAATCTTTGCGCCACTTGAAGCGCACTCATTTCCAAGTCAAACATTGCAACAGATTTTCCATATTTAACCGCAGAATTAATTGCAAAGTTAACAGCAAGTGTTGTTTTACCAATACCAGGACGAGCCGCAATAATAATCAATTCACCCGGTTTGAAACCGTTTGTGATTTTATCAAGAGTTGGGAAACCAGTTTTAACACCAGCGTTTGCATTAGGGTCAATTGCAAGTTTTTCCATAAGGTCAATTGCATCAGTAACACCATATTTAATGTGTTCAAGTGAACTTCTGCTTTTTGTTTGAGATATATCAAAAATCAATTTTTCCGCTTTTGCCAAAACACCACTCGCATCAACACTTTCAAATGCATCATTAATTGTTGCTTGGCTTGCATCAATGATTTGACGCAAAATACTGTCGTTTTTAATGATGTCCGCATAATGTTTAAAATTTGCCGCACTTGGAACATAGTTTGTTAAATCAGTTATGTAACCCAAACCGCCAACTTCTTCCAACTCGCCTTTTGTTTCCAAAACTTTGCTCACTGTGATATAATCCACCGCAACGTTTTTAATGTAGTTATCCAACATTGCTTGATAGATTTTTTGATGAGCATTTGAATAAAAATCTTTCACACTCACTGTTGGAAAAATTTCAGCACAAGCATCTTGAGAGATGAATAAACATCCCAACAAACTTTGCTCTGCTTCCAAATCATTTGGTAAAATCTTCGCTTTCTTTTCTGCCATAATTTCCTCCTTAACTTTGATTGTGTTATGCTTGCAGATTGGCAAGCAAATTTTAGGTGTTTTCTATATCAAACTTGTTTCGATATAATTTTTTTACTTTCTATGGTAAAGCCCTGTCAATTTCTTTAATTGTTTGCTTTCTGTTTGCATAATAACAAGCAACACTTTGAGGTCCATGATCTCTGATTTCTAACAAAAAGTCTGGCAATATGTTGTTAACTTTTCTTAAAAATCCAAATGCAGAAAACTTTGTTTCTAACAATTCGTTTAAATCTTCTTGAGTGATTTCTGGGGGAACTCCTAAAAATTTGCTAAGTGCAACAAGTTGGTCATATTCGTTTTTTGATACTTTTAATGGATGACCCATTGTTCTTCTAATTCGTTGATAACTTCCACCAACAATCACATCTTTTTCTCTTGAACCAGTAATTTTTTCATGTGCAATCTTTTCAGTAAGCTCTGCAATCAAGCTTTTTCGTTCTTCTTTAATTTCAATAAACTTATTTCCACTTTTTGTTTGTTCGTATATATTTTCAATATAATCTGGTCCATACTTTTTAAGTTCTTCAAAAAGATTTGAAATGTTATAATCTAGTTTTCTTAAGAATGAGAATCTATTATTGGATTTTAAAATCTCTCTAATTTCTTCATTTGTTAAACTTTCATTTGTTTTTAAAAACCAATAAAATGCTGAAATTTGATAATGCTCCTTTGATAAACCCTCTTCATGTTTTTCACTCACTTTCGCACTTTGATTTGCAAATTTAATATCGTTATAAAGTTGCATAACTAATACCTGTTTTTGTTCTTTTATCATCTGGTTAATTCTCCTTAAATTTAATTCCCCTAAATTTAAATGCTTTAACCTTTTATGTCATGTTGAGCGTAGCCGAAACATCCCATAATCAGAAAACGATACTTTATATACGCAGTGCTTCACGTTATGGGATTCTTCCACTCGTTGCACTCGGTCAGAATGACAATATGAAATTATCCACTTTCCCCGAAACGAGAACGTTTCACCCGAACGACTTAGCGTGAATTTGGTCACTTTGCAACAAAGCGTATCAAAAGGAACGCGTTTAGTGAGCGGTGAATCTTCGAGCCTACTTGAAGACATCGCGTTTTGTTTCAATTTCTTCTTTTTGTTTTTTCTCTTTTACTCGAGCAATCACTTCAACAATCGCCACCGCAACACCCATAATTAACATAAAGCATAAAATTTGAGCAAAATCAGAAGTGATAACCTTTCTCGTTAGGTAAGCAAAAACGATAATAAAAGGGACACAACACAAAATTGTTATTGCAACTCTTTTTGCAACTTTCATCATGTTTTTAAAAGCTTCATCTCTTCCATTAACTTTTTTCATTAATCCACCACTGGTTTTTTGCTTTTTGCTCTAAGCCCGTGATCCAAAATCGCTTTACGGATTCTAATTGATTTTGGAGTTACTTCAACCAACTCATCATCAGCAATAAATTCAAGTGCTTCTTCCAAACTTAAAACCATAATAGGTGCAAGTTTAAGTGCTTCATCACTAGAACTACTTCGAGTGTTAGTAAGTTGTTTTTTCTTACAAACATTAACAACAATGTCATCACCCTTAGGGTTTGAGCCAACAACTTGACCAAGATAGACCTTTTCACCCGCACCAACAAGAAGACGACCACGACCTTGCGCATTAAACAATCCGTAAGTTACCGCGTCTCCAGTTTCATATGAAATGAGTGAACCAAAGTTTCTTCCTTCAATGTCGCCCTTATATGGTTGATAACTATCAAAGATTGAATTGATAACACCTTCACCGCGAGTGTCTGTTAAGAGTTGAGATTTATAACCAAACAAACCACGACTTGGAACATAGAAGTTGAGTCTCATTCTTGTTTCGCTTGTTTGATTCATGTCAATCAATTCACCTTTCTTTTCACCCATTGATTGCATAACTGAACCAACAGCATCAACAGGAACATCCAACATAACTCTGTCAATAGGTTCACATCTAACACCATTAATTTGTTTAAATAAAACTCTAGGACGGCTTACTTGGAATTCATAACCATCTCTTCTCATATTTTCAATCAAAATTGATAAATGCATTTCACCACGACCAAGAACTTTAAATTGGTCAGCAGTTTCACCATCTTGAACACGAAGTGAAAGGTCTTTAACTGCTTCCTTATATAATCTATCTTTAATATGACGGCTGGTTACATACTTTCCCTCTTTACCAGCAAATGGAGAATCGTTCACCATGAATGTCATTTCAACACTTGGCTCACTGATTTTCACAAATGGAATTGCTTCCATTTCAGGATTTTCACTTATTGTGTCACCAATTGTGATATCTGGAATTCCTGCAATACAAACAATATCTCCAGCAACACCAGTTTCAATCGCTTCACGCTTTAAACCTTCAAAGTTGAAAATGTTCACCGCTTTTCCTGAATATGACTTTGTTTCATCAAAGTAATTCTTAACATAAACAGTTTGATTAAGTTTGATTGACCCAGTTTCTATTTTTCCAACTGCAAGTTTTCCAAGATAGTCATTGTGTTCTGTTGAAGAAATCAACATTTGGAAAGGTTTCTCTGTTTCCATTTTGGGCGGATCAATATGGTTTACAATTGCTTCAAACAATGGTTTCATATCAGTTCCTTGAATTTTGTAGTCATTTGTTGCAACACCAGCACGAGCTGAACAATAAATGATTGGCGAATTAAGTTGCTCGTCTGTTGCATTGAGTTCAAGCATAAGTTCCAAAACTTCATCACCAACTTGATCTAATCTAGCATCCGGTTTATCAATTTTATTAACAACAATGATAACCTTTAAGTTCAGTTCAAGTGCTTTTTCCAAAACGAAACGAGTTTGTGGCATTGGTCCTTCAAAAGCGTCAACCACCAACAAAACACCATCAACCATTTTAAGAACACGTTCAACTTCACCACCAAAGTCTGCGTGCCCTGGAGTGTCAACAATGTTGATTTTAGTGTTGTTATAGAATGCTGAGCAGTTCTTACTTAGAATTGTGATTCCACGCTCTCTTTCCAAATCGTTAGAGTCCATAACTCTATCTTGAACTTCTTGATTATCTCTAAAAATTCCACCTTGTTTAAGTAATGCGTTAACCAAACTTGTTTTGCCGTGATCAACGTGCGCAATAATTGCAATGTTTCTAATGTCCATAATTTCTCCTAATTTTATTAATTTATTTTTCTTGTGTCATTCTGAGCGTAGCCGAAGAATCCCCAAATCAGAAAACTTCACTTAAAGGATTCACTCCATGCGTTCGCTTCGCTCTCTTGGTCGGAATGACAATCCGCATATTATCAATATTAATCGGCTAATATTTCAACTTATATCATAGCACAATTATAGAAAAACTGCAATAGAAAAAACAAAAATTTATATATAAAATATATAAAATCAAAAGTGTTAACGCAAAGCAGACATAACAAAACTTCCGCTTGCGGAAGAAAACATAAGAAAAATTGATTAAAAATGACAAAAATCTTATAAAATACCCTTGATTTTCTTCCTCAAGTGGTATATAATTAAATCAAAAGGTGATAAAAATGAAATATGTATCAACAAAAGAGATTGCAAGTCTTTGGGGAGTAAGTGAACGCGCAGTAAGAAACATGTGTGCTGATGGAAAAATTAAAGATGCAGTAAAGATTGGAAGAAGCTGGTCCATTCCTGAAAACACCACAAAACCGAAAAGAATAAACGCAAAACAAAAAACAAAGAAGGAAAAATTTAACATTATAAACGAATTAAAAAAAGAACTAGACTCGAAAAGGCCATTAACTGAAGCGGAAGTAAAAAGGTTAAATGATGAATTTGTTGTTGATTTCACATATAACACAAACGCAATTGAAGGCAACACTTTAACTCTGCAAGAAACAACCTTAGTTTTGCAAGGAATAACAATTGATCAAAAGCCATTGAAAGACCACATGGAAGCAATAGGTCATAAGGATGCGTTTTTCTATGTTATTGATTTGGTTAAAAATAAAGTTGAACTAAGTGAAAAAGTGATTAAGGAAATTCATTCATTAGTGTTAATGAACAATCCGAGCGGAAAAGGTGTTTATAGGCAATTGCCGGTGAAAATTATGGGTGCAAGCCACACTCCACCACAACCTTATTTAGTTCCAAAAGAAATGGGAAATTTAATGTTCAACTTTAAGAAATGGTCAAAAACAAAAAACATTGTTCAATTGGTTTCATTATTGCATCTCAACTTTGAATTTATCCACCCGTTCATTGATGGAAATGGAAGAACAGGCAGATTGCTTTTAAATCTCTTATTAATGCAAAATGGCTATCCGCCAATAAACATTAAATATGAAGATAGAAAGAAATATTTCGAATGTTTCGAAGAATATCATCAAACAAAAAAACCTGATGCAATGATAAACTTAATTTCAGATTTATTAATCAAAAGATTGCAACATTATTTAAACATTTTAAAATAAGAGCACAAAAAAGAGCCGAATGGCTCTTTTTTTGTTAACTTATTACAATTTGTCCGAAAGCACGCCCTTCAAAAGCATATTCAACAATTTGCTCCATTGTTAATGTGCTGCAATCAACCCATTCTAAAGATAAATAAACTTGCCACTTGTAACCTTCCTTTGCATTTAAGGTTAAATTTATTAAACTTGTGCAACCTTCGAATGCTCGCCCCTTTATTGTTGTTACACTGCTTGGAATTGTTATTTCTGTTATACTAGTGCAACCCTGAAAAGCGTAATTCCAAATTGATTGAACACTGCTTGGAATTGTTATTTCTGTTATACTAGTGCAACCCTGAAAAGTGTAATTCCCAATTGATTCAACACTATTTGGAATGGTTATCTCTTTTAAGCTTGTGCAACCTTCAAAACTCCAATGTATTGTTTTGCATTGACTTCCTTCTTCAAAATATACACTCTCTAAATTCACACAATCACCAAATGCCCGCTCATCTATCAATGTTACACTTTTTGGAATTGTTATTTCAGTTAAAGATGAACAGTTTTCAAAGGCTATATAAATCTCACTTATCTGGCAACCTTCTTCAAAAGTCACTTTGCTTAGGTTGGTGCAATTTGGAAAAGTACTATCCAACTTACCAGTTACACTGTTTGGAATTTCAATCTCTTGCAACGCTGTGCAACCATCAAATGCTTGACCCCCTATCTCTTGAACTTCACCTAAATCAACACTTTGTAAGGCTGTGCAACCAATGAATGCACCTGCTCCAATTGTTTCCACGTTTGCTGGCAGGGTTATGCTTTGTAAGTTGGTTTGATTACCAAAGCCACAATATGAAATCTCTTTAACTGGCAAGCCATTAAATGTGTTTTCAATGGTCGCTTCTGTTAGTGAAGAATCCGCGCAGGAAACCGAATAGCCTGTGCCATCTTCAAGCATGTAGTACACCAAGCCGTTTTTAACTCCTGGCAAATCTCCTGAGGGTTCGGTGTATATCTGCACTGTTGGTGGGGTTCCTGTTGAACCATAAGTTACAACTGCAAATTTGCAGTTTGCACCACTTGCTAATGTGAAACTGCTCACTCCTTGACCACTTCCCGCAACTGATCCATCTGGGAGAATTCCTTGTTGATAGTTGATTAAGAAAGTGGTTAAATCGTGATTACCTGGCATTATGCAAAGCAAGTCTGCTCCTGTTACATAAACATACATTGTGTCTGTTTCACTAACGTTTTCAACTGCAAAGTTATATAGTCTATACTCTTGAGTGTCACTCCCACCCAAAGCTGATTCTGGAATTGTTTCACTTGGAGTTGTTGCTTCAACCACTGATTCTGTTTCAAAAGTCTTATAGTCCACTGCATTGGTGCTTTCTGGAATAAAGAAGCCATCAACAATCATATAGGCTGCAATGAGTGGGTATTTTGTTATGCTGTCAATTGCTTCGAGGTTGGCTGCTTGAACTGCCATTGCTTTTAGGGTTACTGACACATTAGCTTTTGTGAAAGCATTGCCAAAGGTTTCTCCATCAAAAGTGTAACCCAAATTCACAACCTGACTTGCTCCTGTTGCTAAGTGAGTTGCTTCAGTTGTGTTGGAGAGCATGTTGGTTATCTGTACCCCCCCCCCCACTGAGATTGTACCAGTGATTGACCACGTAATCTGTTTGACCGGTTTTGCTGACAACAATGTTAAGATTCACAAGAGAATAAACATCCGCTGTTCCTGAGTTTTTCACCTCAACCTCGGTGAATTCAATTGTGTCTCCTGGAAGAAGTGTTGTTAAGTTGGTTGAAAATAGGGAGTTCTCTTCATTTGGGGTGTTAACTTCTAGTTTTAGATTGTGAAATGACACATCTCCCGCTGTGCTACCTATTGCAGTGAAATAGGAATTAGAAAAACCTATTCCACACAAAACTGCAAATGCTAGAAATAAAATAAAATAAAAAATATTTGATTCTAATCCTTTTGATTTTTTCATTTTAAACCCCTTAGTTTATCTTTTGTTAAAGACAATAAAATATTTCTATATTATAAATTAACATTTTAATTTATTTTAAGTCAATCTTATTAACAACAAATTTCAAGAAAGTTTGTTGTTTTTTAAACACTCAACTTCGCTTATGATGGCAAAACCGCTTATTCTTAAAGTGAAGTTTGTTTAAGCTTGCGACTTAGGGAATTCGTTTAGCAAGTTTAAATTAACGAACTTACTATTGATTAAATACAACATTTACAACTTTTTCAATTTCAATATTTATATTCTTGTCGATTTTATTTGAGAAATGTGAAATATATTCAATATTTCCATCCCCACCTTTGATTGGTGAAAAATCCAGCCCTTGAAGATAAAAATTGTTTTTGTTGAAGAATTTAATAACCTTGTTTAACACATCTTTATGAACAGTTTTGCTTTTAATAACCCCACCATATTTAGTGGCAATTTGTTTTCCGCACTCAAATTGTGGTTTAATTAAGCAAATCATATCCACTTTAACATTAACGCTAGCCACCTTTTCAACAATTTGTTCTAAACTAACAAACGAAACATCAACAACAATCAAATCTACACCTACAAATTTATTGTGTGGTAAATCTTTTATGTTGGTGTTTTCATGCAATTCAACTTGGTGATTTTCTCTTAAACTTTTGTGCATAACATCAGTGCCAACATCAATTGCAATCACTTTCTTTGCACCATGCTGAAGTGCGCAATCAGTGAAACCACCAGTTGAAGAACCTATGTCCATAACAACCTTATCTTGAACGTTAATTTTAAACACCTCAAGCGCTTTTTCCAATTTAAAACCGCCACGTGATACATATTTGAGAACTTCATTATTTGTTATTTCAATTTTGTCTGTTTCAGTAACTGAAAAACTCGATTTTGTTTGAGCTTTTCCATTAACTAGCACCGCTCCGCTATTAATCAATTCTTGCGCTTTCGAACGCGTTTCAACAAGATTTCTATTTACCAATTCTTTATCTAATCTATTCATAATATATATGTTAACATTTTAAAAAGATATTTTCAATCATTTTTACTTAAAATAAAAATATTAAAAAATTTTGTAAAACACCTTAAAAATAGTTGATTTATGCAAATTTTTTTGCTAACATTTTTATAGTTGATAAAGTTCAACAAAAAGGAGAAAAACATGAACACAATTAGCGCAGGTGAATTTATTAAACAAGTTGCCGAAGCAACAGGTTGCACACAAGTTCAAGTTAAACAAATTTTGAATGCAGCTGGTGAACAACTTAAAACTAACCTTAAAAAAGGAAATGAAATGCATTTCATTGGTTACATGAACTTTGGCATCAAAGCTGAAAAGGCAAAAACAAAACTTAATCCTTTCACTGGTGAAAAGATCAAAGTTGCTGCATGCAAAAAACCTACAGTTAAATTGAGTGCATCTTTCAAACAATTGTTGAAGAAATAATTTTTTAACAATAGGGGTTTGAACTCTAACCACACAAATCATGTGTGGTTTTTTTATTTTTACCGCGTCATGTTGAGCGTAGCCGAAACATCCCCAAAACGAAGTAATAAACTCTATTTATGGGATTCTTCGACTTAGCTCAAAATGACAGTATGAACATGGTTCGATATATTGAAACAAAAAAGTAGAGCTCACTGCTCTACTTTTTCATTTACTTTTTACCATTAGCTGTTTTTGACATAATCTTTTCTAAATGCGCTTTAAGTTTCTCCAAACCACCTGTTAGGTTTTCTTTTCTTAAACAAACATATTCAACCTTGTTGAAAACCAAAATCAAACGTTTGTCATCTTCAAGATAACTTGTCAATTGTTTCAAAACATGCATATTACTTGCTTGAACACTTTCATCTTTAACAAGCGATTCTACGCAAGTTTTATCGTCAATTTTGATTTGGATATAATCCATTTCATCAATCTTTTGTTTAAAATAATTCTTTTTCTGAGAACTCGTTAGCATGATTGGAATAATTAGATACATACACTCTAAAACCACAAGAGCCACAAGCAAAACAATATCCCAAACAAATGAATTTCCTTTAACAATGTCAAACACAAGCATTGCAATCATGCACACCATCAAAATTGGAATTAAAATTGCAATAACTTTGTCTTGCTTCCTTTTCTGAGATTTATAAATATATTTTGCACTAATTAAACTATCTTCAAGTTCATACTTAAATTTACACTCAAACATATTCTCTCCTAAATTTTATCATGTGAACTATATTCTCTATGCTTGCGTTTTCTTAAAATCACAATTGTTAAAACAACTGCTGTCACAACCAAAACAGACATAACAACAATTAAAACAATTTGCCAAGCTTTTAGTAATATTTTCTTTTGAGTTAAGAAGAAACTGTCAACATCAACATTCACTTGATTTAAATCAATCATTAGTTGTCCATCTTTACTATTATATCCAACTGAACCAGTTTGAGAACCAGTTAAGAAATAAACTCCAGTTAAATTTTTAACATTTGGAACAGATAAATATAAATTTTTGTCGATTGGAATTTTTACACCATTTTCAACCAATGAAATTGTGTAACCAACAGCGAATTCATTGTTGCCTTTCACATGTTTTGCAATTGTGTTGTAAATTGAAGCATATTTATGAGAATCTTCATAAATTGGTTCAACAACCAACATCGCATTAAACGAAATTAAATCAACCTTGTCTTTCTCCGTTAATCCTCGAATGTTTGTCAAACTAACCTTGCCAACATTTTCAACTTCAACGGTTAGTGAGTAAGGATAAATTGTGACACCTTCAACATTGATATCAGAAATATAATAGTTATTCATATCTTTTCCCGCAAGCGCAGTTGAAAGTCCAACAACAACCTTCTTATTTGTTCCAATTTCAGCATTTTCAAATTCAAGATTCAATTTTTCAGGATTAATCAAAACATCATCATTTCCAATTTTTCCAGAAATTTTAATATCTTCCATAGAAATTATTTCAGCATTTGTTGTTCCGTCATAAACTTTATTAAAGACACTAACCCCACTAACTTTTAACTCTTTCTTGATTATCTGAATGTAACTATTAACAATTAAATCTTTTGTGTTTAAAACAAAGTTGTTGTTAAAATCGTTATCTTTTAAAGCAATGTTATAAACGTAGATATTATAATATGTGTCACTCGCAACAGCAACTTGCTCATCTTTTCCATTTAATGAAATGTATGAATCAATTCCCGCACTTCCTTGTACCAATTTTAAATTGTCACCACTCACTTTAAGCAAATCTGCGTATACCATGCTCCAACCTTTATTGTCGGTAAAAATCAAATACTCAAAAATTTCCTTAACATCGAAATCGCTTGAACCATTATATGTTTGCTGAATTTTATTTTTACCAACTCTTTCTGCATCGTAAGTCAATATAATAGGTTTTTTCGTGATAGTCAGTGTCAAACTGTCATCAATTACAATTTCATCAAGCCAATCAAAGTTGTTGTTATTATCAAAACTTATAAAAACTTTGTAACTATCAAAATTTGTTGCATAACTCGTTACCGGACTATTCACTAAAGTTAAAGATTGATACTTAATAGATACACACTCTGCTAAAATTTCAGGAACTTCAATGTGATTGCTATCAGAATTGCCAATTGTTAAGCTTTGACCAATTGCATTACCATCGTTATCACATTTAAATTCTAATTTGTAATTATACGAACCATCATTGCCAATTTCCGCACCATTATATGTGATGATTGGTTGCACTTGATAAACAATTTTAATGTTATTTAAAACTCTTGCAACAACATTCCAATCCTCTTCGTCGCATGAGTTATCACCTTTGCTATATTCCAAAAATTTATCTATTGAAATTTCCACACCGTCAAAATAAATTGTCACACCAGAAATGTAGAATTCATCAATATAATCATTTGTCAACTGTGCAAAAAAGTTAACTTTTCCCATAAATTGTATTTGTTGAGATAAAATCACTCTTTCATCTTTATTGTTTTTGTCATCAAATACAAGTGACTCATTAGCAAAATTAGAGGCGGAAGCATTGATATGCATGTAAATATTGCTATAGAAAGCTGTGGAATTAGTAACAACAGTTGTGACCAAAACTTCTTTGTGAGAAATGCTCAATTCATACGCAACTTTCAAGTTATTATCCGTTAAACCTTTTGCATAATCCTCAACGTAAAATTCCACCAAATATAAACCATTACCTAAATTGTTGATTGTAATATATTTGTTATTAATTGAAACGGCATCTAAGTGAACTCCTAAAGATAAATTATAAACCTTATTATCAATTTTATTTACTGCTTCTTTGTTTATTTGCACTTGAATTGAAACGGTGTCTTTAAATACTATTCCTTCAGTTTTGCTCGCTTGACAAATTATCATCTCTTTAATGTCAAATTCAATATCAACTTTACCTTTATATGTATGTTGTAACAAACCTTTTTGAGTTCCAAACCAATCCGAATCTATTTTTGAAACTTGGTTAGTTAATGTTAATTCAATCTCTTTATAATAAATTGTGAAATTAATAGTGTTGTTTTCAATAAGATATTGTGTTATGTTAATTTCGTCAATTTCAAAAGTAGAATCTGCATCAAAGGTTATAATTTCTGAAGTAGACGCCTTATATTGAATATAGCCAAATTCATAACCCTTAATTTTTGAAGGATAAGTGTAAATTTTTATTGTTTCACCTATGGTGATTTGTACGCCTTTAGTTAATGGATTTCCTTCCTGATTTTTTTGAACCACACCATCAACTTCAATTTCTGGATTTCCTTCACTTGAATTATAAATTAAATTAACATAATATGCCGTGTAAGCCAATTTATATGAAAAACTTAAATCTTTGTTAATAAATCCCAACTCAATGTAGTCAGACGCATTAAGATATTCATTGCTGGAAATAAACACATCATCTTTGCCCTCTCCAGACTCTAAGTACCAACCAGCAAATTGTAAACCAATTTGAACAGCGCTTGTAACTCTAATGCAAGCACCTTCTGCTCCATAAGGAATATTTTTAAAAGAAACATTTATGTTTTGATATGGCCTTGCATCTTGGATGTTTTTACTCTCAAAAGAATATTCAATTCTAATTGAAGGAAATGAAACAATGTTTTCTCTTTCACCATTAGTTATGTCATAATTGACAGTTATGTTATACTTGAACAATTCATATGTAATTTGCACATTAACATCAACGATTATTTTGTCATCTTCTTCTTTTTCAGTGCCATAAACTGATGAGATGTCTCTCAATTGTTCTTCTGTTAATTTAAAGATAAATTTACTAATATCCGTATTATTACGAAGTTCGTTTGATTCACATAATGTTGAATATTCATCTGATGTTTGTTCACCTTTAAAGAATTTTACAGATTTAACATAAAACCCTTCTGGTTTATTTATTGTTCCTTCCCTGTTTGTAACTGTGAGTACAATTGATTGGTTATCTACTTCATCTCCAGAGAACATAAAATTGTATTTAATAAGCTCGAATTGGAGCTTCAAAATGTTGTTTCCTTCTTTAGCAACATACTCAAACTCTGTTCCAACCTTTGTTGTATTTGCATCGCCATCAAACAAATAACCATTGAATGAATAGCCGAACGGGATGTTAGAAATTGAAACATTTAAAACATCATTAACATTAACAGTGTAACAGCCATCTTTGTCTGCATTGAGTGCCGTCATTACTCCTTCATCGTTTAGCTTTGCCACAACAATAGTATAAGTGAAATCTTGTGGGATTTCGCTATCTAGAGAAAACATAATTAATGTTTTTGGCATTGAATAACGAACTTTTATTGTTTTGTTTTTGGTGATTTCCACTGACGTAGAATACACATTTTCGTTCAATGTTTTTTCTAAAGTTGATTTCCCTTCTTCGATAAAATAATTAAAAGCGTAAGTGTAAGATTCGTCATCACCATTTTCTGCTGTTTTATTAACAGTGTAACCTTCACTCATTAAAGTTACTTCATCACCATAGTTTAAATTCTGAACAACAATTTTTGCAACTTTTAAACCAGTTTCCCAAGATTTGTATGTTACAACTCCATCCTCATCGACTGCGTCAATTGCGAACATTTGAATTTTGTCCGCCGAAACACCACCAACTGAAATAGCTGCCATAATAACATTTTCATCATCAATCGAAGTATCTTCGTTTGATGGGTCAATAATGTAAGTTAATGAGTAAGTTAGAATAGTTTCATAAACATAAACTACTATTTGATTCTGATTCGATAAATAGCAATAAGTTGCTGATTCGTCAAATTGTTCACTTTTATTTTCTTCACCATTAACATAAAGATTGTCCCAAACTGTCGCCCAAGTGTTTGGATCATAAGAATAAACGTTATCATTAGTCAAAAGATAATTTTTTATCATCTCGTCATTTAATTCAAAAGAAGTGATATAATCCTCACCTTGAGATGCATTATTTTTTAAACTGTATAACACTTTAAATCCACTATTTACACTTGTTGAAAGTTTAAATGATTCAGAACGTTTAATCTTATTAGTTAAAATTGTGGATGTTTGTGTTGTGTCCGAATTTATGTATGTTTCAGTTGTTGATTTCACACCAACAAAATTAAACGACATTGAGTTAATTGCATATTTTTCATTAACTTCTTGTGAGTTAAAACCTTGAATTTTTACTTCATATGAAATCTTTTTAAAGCACAAATAAATTGTTGTTCCTTCCGGTTTTTCCGCCTCTATTGCATACGTGAAGTTTTCACTTACTTCGCCAAATTTTTCACTTGTATAACCAACAAATTCATACCCCGCATTAAAGGCAATTTCTCCGTCATTTTCATCCAGTAAAATGCTTTCTCCTCGTTTAAGACTTATGGTTTTGAGCGTATTTCCATTTGGCATATCTGCCCACGAATATTTCGTTTCAGTTCCATCTTGATACTCATTATATTCAAAGCATCCAAATTGAACATCATACTTGCTAGATGAATAATCAATTGTGATTTCCTTATTGGCATCTAAATTGGTGTAAGTTTGTGTCTGTGAGTTAGTTGAGTTATTAAAAGTGTTCAATACATAATAAGTATAAGGAACGTTATCGATAACTTTTGTAATATACTTGTTCGCGCTCACAATAAGTGATTTCAAACTATTATCATTCGCTTTTTTTGCAAAAAATTGAAGAGAACTGACCACATCAACATATGAATAATAATTACTTACAACAACATTGCCTTTATATTCATTGTTTTCATTTGTTACAGCACCCAAAATTTCAGTTCTAACAGCGTTATCTATCTCACTTCCATCAACTGTTAATTTTATATCAATAAAGTATAACCTATGATAATCTAAAACAACTCGATTGATATAGCTATTTTCTTGCTGAATGTTAAAGTTAATTGTGAATTCTGTTGTTCTTTCAAAATTATCTTGCGTTAAATCGAATGATAAATCATTAGTCTCATTTGCAATGAGCGACACTTTTTCCAAATCAATATTTGTGCTTGCTTTTATTTGTTCTGCAGATGTTTTAGTGTGGTCAGAATTAATTTTAACATCATAATCAATCGTTACTCCATCATTAATTCTAAAAGCACCTCGTGAATAGTCTATTTTTTCAACTTCTTCTGAACCATCTTGCATTTTGTGAAGAGTAAATAAATTTTCACCTTCTTGATATAAATCGCCATAATAGAAATATGTGCTTCCTTCCTTTATAATTGCACCAATATATTTAGTTGCAGGATAATCACCTTCTAACAAATAAGACACACTGTTTTGATAGTATAAATTTGAATTATTATCATCCTGTGTTAAATTTGCAATGTTTACCAAAGCAGTAGCATCCACTTTGTAATATACATGATCAAAAACTGGAGTTATCACCAAATTTTCAAAAACAGTTGCAAGTTCAAAATTTCCTTGACTTACATAACCATTTGATTGCGTGTTAGTCAAAGTTGCTGAAATTTCTTTTCCATTTAGATCTGTTAAATTAACAGATGCATTTAAATCAAAATACTCAACTCTTAATGTTATTTCAGACAAATCATCTGTTTCATCAACTTCAGCAATAATATTATTTCCTGCACCATCTTGTCCTGTAATTTTTTGTTCTTTATATGTAACTTGCCAACCAACAAGTTGATAATTTTCTTTTGCTATTGCAGTTAAAACTGCAGCGTTAGCACCAAGAACAAATTTTCCCATACCTTCAACAGATCCAACAACTGAAGTTGATTGATACACTTCTCCGTCTGCGCTTAACAAACTATAGCAATCTTGTGCGGTTGTCTCAGCCGCATAAACATTTTTTCTTTGTTGTGGCATCAAAAGAAACCCACACGACAAAATGCTTAACAACAAAACAAAGATTGAAATTTTAAAACATTTACTTTTCATTCGTTATTCCCCCACACACGAATTCCCAGCAATTGCGCCATCAGCACAAGCTGTTATAACTTGTTTAAAATGTTTGCTTACAATATCACCACAAGCATAAACATTGTTTTCGCTTGTTTTCATAAATTTATCAACAACTATATATCCGTTTTTATCTAACTGTAAATCAAAATTTAAAAAATTTAAATTTGGCACATGACCAATTGCAACAAACACACCATCAACTTGAAGCTCCACGCCAGTGTTTAATTTAACACCCGTTAAAACATCTTCACCCTTTAACTCCTTGATTTCTGTGCTTGTTTGAATCTTAACATTTTTTAACTTTTTTGCATTGTCTACACGATGACTATTGGCTTTAAATCTTTCACTCCTATTTAACAAGTAGACATTCTTTGCAATTCGAGATAAATATTCCACATATTCAAAAGCGGAATCACCGCCTCCAACAACAGCAACATTTTTCCCTTTAAAGAAATTTCCATCACAGCTTGCGCAATAACTAATTCCTTTTCCTATAAACTTCTCTTCATTTAGTCCAAGTTTTCTTGAAACCGTTCCAGAAGCAATGATTAACTTTTTACATTGATACGTGTTTGTGTTTGTTTTAATCGTGAATCCCAATTTTATTTTGCTAACTTTAACAACATCTCCAAACACAAATTGCACGCCACAATCTTTTGCTTGTTCAAACATCTTTTGAGTTAATTCCCACCCTGTGATAGATTTAAATGCTGGATAGTTTGAGATGTCGTATGATAAAGCCGCTTGTCCACCAATGGCAAGCTTTTCAAAACATATTGTGGTGAGCCCCGCTCGTGTTGTAAAAATTCCAGCACTTAATCCTGCAGGTCCACCCCCGATCACCGCAACATCAAATTTCATATAAATATAATAACTTAAATTAATCAATTTTCCAAATAAATTTAACTATTTATTTTAAATAAATATTAATTTTATTATCTCTAATAAAAGACATTTTTAAACATTAAAAAATTAATAAACAATTTTTTTACTCTATCTCAAAAAACATGATTTGTTGTTAGACAAAAAAACTATTTTTGTATTTGCATAAAATCTTGACAAATCAAACTTCAAGTGTTATAATGCTTTTGTTAAAAGTTACATAAGATAATCTTTTCAAAAATTTGACATTAAACCAATTTTAAACATACACAAATTATGTTTAAATTAGCATGTAACCAAACATTAAAGGAGAAAGTATGGTAGACGAAAAGAAGTGCATAACATGTGGCGCATGTGTTTCAATATGCCCAGTTAGTGCAATATCAATTGTCAATGGAAAAGCACAAATTAATCCAAAAAAATGCATCAAATGTGGTAGTTGTGCTCAATTCTGTCCAGTTAGTGCAATAGAAATAAAAAAATAATTTAACAATAAAAATACACCAATTTTGGTGTATTTTTTAATTTTATTTAATTTTTTCAATTTTTTTAATTATTTTTTGATTTTATTTAATTTTTTAAATTATTTTTTTAATTTTAATTTATATTCATTAGATTTTTCTTTTAATTTTTTGCTGACTAAAATCCCTTGTTCATCCATATTTGCACCCATAAGTCTTGCAATTTCGAAATACAATTCTTCACCGTTTAAAATATTTGATTTTGTTTTTGTTAAATTGTTTTGAGTGTGCTTTTCAACTTTAATGTTCTTATCCGCCATAGCACAAATTTGAGGAAGGTGTGAAACAGCTAAAATCTGTTTATTTAAACTTAGTCTCGCCATATACTCAGCAACCACTGATGCAATGTTTCCACTAAGACCAGAATCTATTTCATCAAACACTATGGTGTGTATGTCGTCCATAGCTGATATCAATATCTTGTATGCCAACATAACACGACTCATTTCGCCACCAGACACAACTTTGCTCAACGGCTTCAATTCAAAACCCAAATTTGCTGAAAACATAAATTCAACACAATCGCATCCAATAGAAGAAAATGCTTCTGGAATTTTTTTAAACTCAACGGCAATGCGAGCATTAGGCATTCCGAGAATTTTCAATTCTTTTTCCATTTGCATCGCTAAATTCTTAGCACTTTGTTTTCTAATATCCGTTATTTTATTTTGAATAAAATTTATTTTTTCAATAAAT
>CAZTNT010000015.1:0-16205 GCA_964614965.1 uncultured Lachnospiraceae bacterium
AGATTTTTCACAATGTACTCTAAAATTTCTTGCATAGCCTACTCCTTATGCTTTTTTCTTTTTGTTGTTTGTTTTTGGAGTGCTGTTACCTTTAACTTCTAAAACACCAGCATGTTGCAACAATGTTTTTGCAGTTTCAGTTGGTTGAGCACCATTTTTAAGCCATTTTTGAGCTAACTCGTTGTTAATTTTGATTTCAGCTGGGTTTTTAAGCGGATTATATGTTCCGATTTGTTCAATATATTGACCATCACGAGCCACTCTAGCATCTGCAACAACAACACGGTAGAATGGAGATTTCTTGTCACCCAAACGAGTTAATCTGATTTTAATTGCCACTTTTAATTTCTCCTTTTTAATTTTTACTGATTGTATTGTATCATAAGATTTATTGTCTGTCAAGTAGTTTTACCTTACATTTTGAAAAATTTTAAAAAAGAAAAAACCTTACTCGTTTTGTAAGGTTCAATTATTATACGATTGCATAGAATGAATAGTCTGATTCAACTAAAACATCTTTATCTTTGCAATTTAACTCTTTCCATTCTTCAAAAAATTCTTTATAATAGTTTTGTTTTTTTGCAATTTTCCTAGCATGGCGACTTGTTAATGTTTTTTTACCCTGCAATAAATTATCTCTATCTAAATAATAACTTAAATTTCTAGACAATGTAAAAGCTGAAGCATCAACAAATCTTTGATTATTTAAATCATAGTAGCAGTCCCCAATGTTTACTAATAATGAAGTAAATCCGCATCCATTATGTGCATAATACTCAGCCATAACGAAATCGTCCTTCTCATGAAATCTCAACATTTTTTTTATTATACTCATACTTTCTCCTTTTAGCAAATGCATTATATTATTTAATTTATGAAATGTCAATAGGTTTTTTGACAAAAATTTTTAAATTTTTTATAATTCTGCTTTTTTGTTTTGACAACTAATTTTTCTTTTGCTATAATGCGGGTGAAAGGATATTATATGCTATTTTTTAATAACACAATTAAACATAATTTTAAACAATTACTTGATAATGCCAATTTTATATATAAAGAAGCCTCTTCTTGCCTAACACCTGTTGCTGATGTTTACTGGCATTACTATTATACAACGCAAATGCATTAAAATTTAACTCCTCTAATAACAAATAAAGATCCGCAAGATTCATTTAATGTTTTTTCGTTATAAATTGATCACTTAACTATAATTGAAAAAAAATTAAATATAGAATTTTCAAAAAATACAAGACATTTAATCAAATTTCAACCTGAACTTGAAAAATTGAACAATTGGTCTAAGGAATTGAATTCAATGATTGAAACATGGATTAAAAGCATTCGCCAAATACCAAATTATAAAGATTTCTCTGAGCTTCCTTTTATTATTAAAAATTTAAATGTTTTGAATAATAAACTTAAATACATTAAGTGTGATGAAAAGATTATTACACAATAAAATATAACAAATAAACACGCTTCTGCGTGTTTTTTGTTTTTATCAATTGAGATATTATATATTTTTTACTTCTTGTTAATTTTCACGACACAACTATTTTACCACCACAAGTTTTTATCGCATCATCAAAACAAGTTAGATGTGAAGACTAATTAAAATCCTCTTCCCATCATTTTCTTTATCACTGACAACTTACCGCCATGTGCCTTTGGATTCTTCATCATGTGCATAAAACACTATGTGTTTTGGAAGTACTTCTTAAGAACCCATAAGCTTACGAAGCATATTCATTTTGCCTCCATGAGCTTTTGGATTCTTCATCATTTTCATCATTTCTTTAGATTGATTAAATTGTTTAATTAATTGGTTAACGTCGCTTACTTGAACACAGGCTCCTTTGGCAATACGTTGACGTCTGCTTCCATTAATAATGTCAGGATTTTGACGTTCTTTGGCAGTCATTGATTGAATGATTGCCTTATTTTTTTCAAGTTGTTTTTCATCAATTTGTTTTTCAATTTCGTTAAGTTTTCCGCTTATTCCTGGAATCATTCCAAGAACAGATTTAAGTCCACCCATTTTCTTTAAAGAATTTAATTGTTCAATATAGTCATTGAAATCAAAACTATTTTCTCTGAACTTTTGCTCCATCTTCTTTGCGGTTTCTTCATCAACTGCTTCTTGAGCCTTGTCAATAAGTGTTAAAACGTCACCCATTCCAAGAATACGACTTGCCATACGGTCTGGATAGAAAGGTTCTAAGTCAGTTAACTTCTCACCCACACCAACGAATTTAATTGGTTTACCGATTACACTTCTAATTGATAAAGCTGCACCGCCACGAGTGTCACCATCAATTTTGGTGAGTACCACACCGGTTACGTCAAGGGCGTCATTAAATGCAGTTGAAACTGAAACTGCTTCTTGACCGATCATTGAGTCAATAACAAGTAAAATTTCCGTAGGATCAATGTGCTTTTTGATGTCTTTCAATTCATCCATCAACTTTTCATCAATTTGAAGTCGACCCGCAGTATCCACAATTACAGTATCTAGCGCAAACTTATTTGCATATTCAATTGCTTCTTTAACTGTTTTTGTTGGGTTTTGAGTGCCCCTTTCAAAAACATCAATTTGAATTGATTTACCCAAAACTTTAAGTTGATCGATAGCAGCAGGACGGTAAACGTCACAAGCAACTAATAATGGTTTCTTGCCTTCTTTTTTTAGTTTGAGTGCAAGTTTACCACAAAGAGTTGTTTTACCTGAACCTTGCAAGCCACACATCATGATGATTGTTGGCGGTTTTGGAGAAACGTTCAATTTTTGATTTTCGCCACCCATGAGGGCTGTTAATTCATCACGAACTATTTTAATAACTTGTTGACCTGGTGTTAAACTTTTTAAGATTTCTTCACCAAGAGCTTTTTCGCTAACTTGCGCACAAAAATCTTTTGCAACCTTAAAATTTACGTCCGCTTCTAATAATGCAACACGAATTTCTCTCATTGCCTCTTTGATTTCAAGAGATGTGAGTTTTCCGTGCTTTGTAAGTTTAGAAAATATATGATTTAATCTTTCGCCTAAGTTTGAAAATAATGCCATTTTAGTCCTCCAATAATGCGATGAGTTGAATTTTAGTCATCATGTCTAAGTTTTTATTTTCTTCGATTTTATGTTTGATATTATCATCTCTAGAAATAAATTGCAACTTTTCTTCTGCATTTTTTAGCGTAATTAAAGAATTATCAAGCGCATCTTTAACGGCTTGCCTACTTATCCCAAGTTCCGTACTTACTTCCGCCAATGAAAGATTATTGTCAACATACATTTTTAAAATGTCTTGTTGCCTATCAGTTAATAACTTTCCATAATATTTAGATAAAATTGCAATTTGCACTCTTTCTTCTATGTTCATTTTAAACCTTTTCGTGATAAATTATTTCTTCAAAATTTCCTTTATATCTTCAATTGCTTTTGGTTGATTAAATCTTCCATTGCCAACTGGGTAAAATACCGCATAACTTTCATAGTTTTTGCTTTCTATTGTTAAATTAAATTTTTGCTTTCTGCAGGTTGAGACTGTTATTGGTGTTTCCAACATTATAGATGAAACTTGATTTCCAAAAAATAATATCTTTTGTGGATTTACAAGCTGTAATTCTTTTTTTAGTAAATCTTTATAATTTAAGAAAACAGAATCCGGCAAAGGTCTCGCATCATCTTGTGTGCATTTTGCTAGATTCGTTATCCAAAGCCCTTTTTGTTCAACTTCTTTGTAAACTTTTTCGCAAAATTCAGCTGTCCAATCTGCTGGTTTTTTACTTTTAATCTCTTCATTCCTTTCAGCGCTAAATAATTCGCATTTTGTTAAAAAGTCCCAAATTTGCTTTGTGCCAAGCCATTGAGCTTTAAGTCCTGTCCATGTTTTTGCTGTTGCAATGTTTCTTTTTGTAGGATTCATAAACACTAACGCAACTCTTGCATTATTATAACACCCACATCCATAAACGGAATTTAAATCTTTAGAGCCAAATTCGTTTTGTAATCTATCATATTGTTCATTTATCTTTTGCATATTATTCCTTATATAATTTCGTGATAAATTATTTCTTTTCCGTGTTTTTTCGCGTACTCAATTTCATTTCTTGTTGAATTACCAATGTAACCGCCAATGTTTACAACATAAATTGCATCAGAAATATCAATTTTCTTCCAATGCGCATTAACAATGTTATCAATTCCCTGTTGAGTTAATGTGTTTTGGTCTATTCCATAGCAATATTGAATAACACACCAACCATTTTTTGTTTCTAATTCGGTGGCAATTTTTTGCATTTCACTTGCAAACCTCATACTACCGCAAATTGTTACAACTTTAATTTCCATCTTTCATGACTCCTTTGTAAAACATTTAAATACTATTCCGCTTAAATCTAGTGCGAAAAGTTTTTACCCGAGCGACTTAGCAAAGCGTTTAGCGAGTAGTAAATCTTTGAGCACCTTTACATAAGTATTTTATCAACAAAACTTTCTGGGTCGAAGACAGATAAGTCGTCAACACCTTCACCAAAGCCCGTAAAAATGATTGGAACTTTAAGTTCGTTAATGATTGGATAAACTACTCCACCCTTTGCTGTGCCATCAAGTTTTGTTAAGATAATTCCATCAATATTTACGCTATCTTTAAATGCCTTAACTTGTGCAATTGAGTTTTGACCAATTGACGCATCTAAAACAATTAAATTTAACCTTTTTGCTTCAGGATATTCACGAGTTGCAACATTGTTGATTTTTTCTAACTCTTTCATAAGGTTAGTTTTTGTGTGTAATCTACCAGCAGTGTCAACAATTAGCACATCTGTGTCTTTTGCTTTCATAGAATGCACTGCATCAAAAACAACTGCAGCGCTGTCTGCTCCTTCGCCTTGCTTAACAATTTTAGTTTTAAGTCTTTCTGCCCACATATTAAGTTGTTCAGTTGCAGCAGCACGGAAAGTATCCCCTGCAGCAAGCAAAACTGACTTCTTTTCTTTTTGGAAATATTTAGTCATCTTGGCAATGCTTGTTGTTTTTCCAACACCATTAACACCAACAATTGTGATGATAAGCGGATAAGAAAACTCCACCTTTTCAGCATTGAGTTTTTCAATGAGCAAATTTTTAAGTTCAATTTGTGCTCTCTCAGTGTCCTTAATTAATTTTGCTTTACAAACATCACGAAGTTCATCCATAATGTCCATTGCAGTTTCTGCGCCCATGTCGCTTGAAACAAGAATTGACTCTAGTTCATCATAGAAATCATCGTCAAGTTCAGTTTTCTTAAATGTATATTTTAATTTGTCAAAGAATTTTTTAAATATTCCCATAGTATTTCCTTTTTTATATTATTATACAATATTTAGCATAGAAAAGCAGTAATATACGCCAAGTATATTACTCGCCCTCCACAACTTTAACCGCATCTGCAAGTTTAACTGACACGATTTTACTAACACCTTTTTCTTCCATTGTTACACCATAAAGACTATCCACAACTTCCATTGTTGGCTTTCTGTGTGTGATAACAATGAATTGAGTGTCTTGACTGAAACGCTTTAAGTAGTTTGCGTAACGGTCAATGTTTGCATCATCAAGTGCCGCTTCAATTTCGTCCAAGAAACAGAATGGCATTGGTTTTAATTTTAGTATTGCAAATAGAATTGCAATCGCTGTCATTGTTTTCTCTCCACCACTCATGAGTGTGATGTTTTGAAGAACTTTTCCTGGTGGTTGAGCAATGATTTCAACGCCACGAGTGAGTGGATCATCGCTTGGCAACAATTCAAGTCTAGCATTACCGCCACCAAATAATTCTTTAAATACTTTTGTGAAGTTTTCTTGAATTTTAACGAATTCTGTGTCAAATTTTTCAAGCATTTCAGCTGACAAGTCTTTAATGATTTTAACCGCATCCTCTTCAGCGGTCTTCAAATCTTGAATTTGAGCATTCATTTCTTCATATCTTGCGCCTTCAGTCTTGTATTCTTCAATAGCGTTGATGTTAACATAACCAAGACCGGTGATTTGACCCTTAATTCTGCTGATTTTTGCCATTGTCTCTTTGATGTCGAACTCATCGTCAATTTGTTTGAATGGCAAACAATCATTATATGTCATTTCGTATTCTTCATATATGCGTTCTTGCATATTTTCAATGTCAATATCAACTTTTTGAAGACGTGTTTCTTCTTGATAGATTCTGTTGTTGAGTTTTGTGATGTCATTACCCAAAACTGTTTTTCTATCGTCAAGTTCTCTTAACTCTTTCATTAGTGACTTTTTAGTTTCATCCATGTTGGCAAGTTTTGAGTTCAAATCATTTAATTCTTCTTGAATTTTATTAGCTTCACTTTCGTCTTCTTTAGATTTATTCATGTTGATTGCTTCATCATAAATCTTTTGTTGACTGTTGATTTCAAGGTTCACTCTTTCAATGTTTTGTTCCAAAATGCGAATTTCAGCAACATTATTTTCAATGCTTTGCTCTAATGATTTGATTTTTTCTTCAGTCGACGCAATCTTCACCTTGATTGCTGTTAAACTTTCTTGATATTCTTCTCTTTTTTGCTTTAAATCGTCATAAGCAGTTTTGTTTGTGTCGTTAAACTCTTTAACCTTTGCTTGAGAAACATTGTAGTCAAGTTCAACTTGGTCAATTGAATTGATTTTTGAATTTAAGTCGTTCACAATGTTTTCAGCAATTTTAAGTTGACTTGAAACCGCAAAAATTTCATCTTCTAAGTTATTTAAGTTGTTGGTTAAGTTTTCAAGCTTTGAATTGTTTGAATAATATTCACTGCTAACATTTTGATATGTTGCATTTTCATTGTTTAGAATCAATTTCAAATTAAACATTTCATTGTTTTTCGTTTCATAAGTTTTTGTTGCAGTTTGCAATTCCCGTGTGCGAACTTCAATGTTTTCTTTAAGTTTTTTAATTTCGTTTTCTTTGCCAAGAAGTGAACTATCATTACTCTTCTTACTTCCACCACTCATGCTTCCTTGTGGTGACAACACATCGCCTTCAAGTGTTACAATTCTAAATGCATATCCGCTTTGTTTTGCTAAAGCAACAGCATTGTCAAGCGTGTCACAAACAACAGTTGCACCTAACAAACTGTCAATTACTGGACGATAAACACTTTCAGTTTTAACAAGCTCACTTGCAACACCCAAACAACCTGTTGCGTTTAAGTATTTTCTATCACCAGCACTTAAATTTCTTGGTTTAACTGCACTGATTGGCAAGAACGTTGCACGTCCTAATTTTGTTTCTTTAAGGTAATTAATTAAAACTTTTGCATCGTTTTCGTCTTTTGTTACAATGTTTTGGATGCTTCCACCTAAGGCAATTTCAATTGCAGTTTGGAATTTAGAATCAACTGTAATGATGTTACCAACAACACCTTTAATCGCGCTATTTAATTTTAGATTATTTTTGCCATCTTGAAGAAGACGTTTAACCGCGAATTGATAACCTTCAAAATCCGCTTGCAAGTTGGTTAAAATATTCATTCTGTTGGTGTCGTTTGAAATGCTAGATTTAAGGTTATAAATGTTAGTGTTAAGCTCTTCCAACTCGGCATTTAAATTGCTTAATTTCTCATTGGTTTCAGCAATTGTTTTTTCGCTTTTTTGTTTCTTTTCACTTAAAGATGAAACTAAATTTTTAAGTTCTTCAACATCTTTGCTTAAAGTTACTTTATTAACATTTAATTCTTTTAATTTTTCATTATCAGCTTTGATGTTCTCTTGCATTGTGTCACGTTTCGCAATGTAAGCACTCAAGTTTGCTTTAACATCAGTAAGTTTTGCAAGATTATCAATAATATTTCTTTGATTTTCTTCCTTTTCACCTTCGCTCTTTGTAAGCTCGTCAACAAGTTCCATGTATTTATTGGCAATTTGTTGACTTTCCTTGTGATATTCGTTTAATTTTGTTGTTTCTTCATCTCTAAATTGAGTAGAAGATTTTAAAAGCGCTTCTCTTTGGTTTAAGTCCATTGTGTAGGCGCTAAGTTGAGAATTTAATCTATCCAATTGCTCTTTGAGATATCTTGTTTGCTCGTTCAAAAGTCTACTATCACTTTGACGTTTTTCAAGCGAAATAGTGAGTTGCAAAACTTTGTCATGAAGTTCATTTGCACGTCTATCTAGTTGGTTGATTTCGTTCATTGACTTATCATACTTCGCTTGTTCTGCTTCCATTGTTTGTGTGAGAACATTCAAATTATCTCTGTATCCAATCAACTTTGTGTTAATTTCTTCTTTTGTTTGAGCAGCATGGTCAAATTGATATATGTAAGCATTGATTTCATTTTGCTTTAAAACATCTCGAAGTTCAAGATACTTTTTAGCATCTTCGCTTTGACGTTTAAGTGGTCCAAGTCTACGTTCAACTTCGTTTAAAATATCAGTTGCACGAGAAAGATTGTCACGCACACGCTCTAACCTATTTTCAGTTTCAACCTTTCTTGCTTTATACTTTGCAATACCTGCTGCTTCTTCAAAAATGGCGCGACGTTCTTCAGGCTTAGATTGAATGATTTCTTCCACTCTACCTTGACCAATAATTGAATATCCATCCTTACCAATACCACTATCATACAAAATATCGCGAATATCTTTAAGACGACATGGTTTGCGGTTTAAATAATATTCGCTTTCACCACTTCGATAAAGTTTACGAGTTAAAACCACTTCGTCATATTCAATGTTGAACCATTTTGCTGTGTTATCAAAAACCAAAGATACTTCACAGTAACTTAATTTCTTTCTCTTTTCAGTTCCGGCAAAAATAACGTCTTGCATAGATTTACCACGCAAAGCCTTGCTTGATTGTTCACCAAGCACCCAACGGATTGCATCACTAACATTTGACTTGCCACAACCGTTTGGACCAACAATTGCGGTGATTCCGCCATCAAAGTTGATGTGAGTTGTGTCTGCAAACGACTTAAAACCTGTCATTTCAATTTCTTTAAAAGATATCATATGTTTCCCCATTCGTTCTTGAAGTAAATTTTCAAGAGTTAAAATCTATCATATTATACCAAATTACTTACTTAAAAGAAAGTAATTTTAACCGCTTAAAGAAAATTTCTGTTGACAAAATATCATATGAATGCTATATTAAAAACACAAATAAAAGGAAGACCTATGTTTAAAAAACTAATTGAGCAACACAAACAAAAACAATATGAAAAAATTATGAACAAACCAGAATTTAAACTTGGTGATTTACTTGTTGGTGAAATCGTGTTATATAAAAAATGTGAAAAAGTTGGTCCGGGGAAATATGACCATCATTATCGAGAAGTTAAAAAATTTGCTTTTTTCTATGAAACAAATTCTCATGAATATTGTCACATAATTTCTGGACAAAAGTTGACCAAAATGGGTGATTATAATTCAATCATTGGTGATTATGCAGTCCATAACATTAGACATTTTAAAGAAGCATTTCCTCTCTTTATGAGAAAACATAATCTTAAGCCAAATTCAAAAGTTTCTTTACGATTTATTTACGAAAATGAAAAATCAATGAATGAAGAACTCGCACCTGACCAAAAAGTTGTTGATTTATTTAAATAAACAACAAAAAACCGCTATTTATTAGCGGTTTTTTTTAATATGACATTAACTTGAATATGCAGTAATTTCTAAATTGACAACTCCTCTGCTTCTTTTTTAGCTTGATAATAATCTTGTTCATAATCTTCAAAATTGTTTTTCATAAATCTTAAATATGTTTTACGGACTTGTTTATCTAGCCCTATTTTTTTTATTTCGTCGTCCATGTCAAAAGGATAACAATTAAAGTTACAAATAATAAATCCAACCTTTGGCTTTCCGTTTTTGTTAAATGCAAAGTAACCAGCATGTTCTGTTTCATATCTATAGGTCACATCAAAGTCGGAAAAAGATTGTTGCATAAAAACAACTAAATCGTCTTCCTTGTTTTCATTGTGAAGTTTTTGAATGTATTGTGTCATCACTTTCTCCTAACAAATTTAATTATACGGAAATGTCGAAATATGTCAAGAAAAAATCCACATTTTATTGTGGATTTTTTAAAAGTTCAATTAATTCCGGTTCTTCAATGATTCTAATGTTTAGTTGTTTTGCTTTGTCTAGTTTACTTCCCGCATCAGTTCCAACAATAACCATGTCGGTTTTCTTACTTACACTGCTTGTTACATTTGCACCCATACTTAGTAATAACTTTGTTAAATCTGGGCGAGTGTAATTTTCAAGTGTTCCTGTTAGAACTACTGTTTTGTTTGTGAATTCTGAATTGGTTGAGATTTCTGCTGGTTTGTTGATTGTAACACCCAAATCAAAGAGTTTTTGAATATTCATTAAATTATCATCATCTTTGAAATATTCAACAATGCTACCTGCCACAATTTCACCTATATCTTCAATATTTGTTAAAGTTTCAATGTCGGCATTTTTAATTTCTTTAACTGAAGCAAACTTTTTGCTTAAAACAAAAGCAGATTTCTTTCCAATATTCATAATTCCAAGTGAGAATATGAAATTTGACCAATCAATTTTCTTACTCTTTTCAATACTTTCAATTAAGTTGTTAATTTTCTTATCCTTAAACCCTTCAAGACCCACTAATTGTTCAGCTTTGAGTTCAAAGAGTTCATAAGGATATGCCAAACCAAATTTATCATTTAAAACCTTAATTGTTTTTTCGCTTAACCCTTCAATATTAAATGCATCACGAGAAACAAAGTGAGTGAGTCTATCAATTATTTGTGCAAAACAACCTTTGTGATTTGTGCAAAATAAATTTGCACCAATTGTTTCTAATTTACTATTACAACTTGGGCAATTCGTTGGAGCAACAATCTCTTCAGCATTTTCACCAATTTCAGCTAGTCCCATAACTTCAGGGATAACTTCATTTGATCTACGAACAAAAATTCTTGAGTTTATGCTGATTTGTTTTCTTTCAATATCTTGTGTATTATTTAATGTTGCCCTACTAACAGTTGCGCCAGCAAGCTCAATAGGTTCCATAATTGCAATTGGTGTAATTTTGCCAGTTCTTCCAACTTGCCAAACCACATCAAGAAGAGTTGTTGATAGTTCCACTGCTTTAAATTTCCAAGCCATTGCCCACTTTGGAAATTTGTTTGTGTAACCAATATCATCACGAACTTTGCAGTTGTTAACTTTGATAACCATGCCATCAATCATTGTGTCGAGATTATCTTTAATTTGATCAACCTGTTCAATTTCTTGTTTTGCTTGTTCAAGTGAATTAATAATTTTAAAATAACTATCAGTTTTAAAACCTTGCTCTTTAATAAAGGAATTCATTTCTTTTTGAGATGTAAATTCAACACCATCAACAAGTAAAATATCATAACAGAAGTAATCTAATCTTCTTTTTTCAGTTTCTTTTGGGTCAAGGTTTCTCACAGCTCCCGCCACCCCATTTCTTGGGTTTTTTAGGGGAATTTCAGCGGTTTTGTTGTATTCTTCAAAACTCGAGTTTGTCATCATACACTCGCCTTGAACAAGAAGTTTTCCTTTGAATGGAATTGTGAGAGGAACAGATTTAATGGTTTTCACTTGAGCGGTAACATCTTCACCAATTGAGCCATTTCCACGAGTTGTTGCTTGCTTGTAACGACCATTTTGATATTCAATAACGACTTTTAATCCATCATATTTATATTCAATTGAAAAATCAACAGCAGGGTTGCCTGTTGCCTTTTTCATATCGTTAATCCATTTTTCTAAATCTTCATAGTCCTTAACCTTGTTTAAACTATAAAGAGGCACTTCGTGTTTATGTTTTTTAAATTCTTCTAAAACATAATCACCAACTCTGCTTGTTGGAGAGTTTTCTAGTGAGAAATTTAACTCACGCTCCAAATCCACAAGTTCGTAGTAAAGTGCGTCATATTCTGCATCTGAAATGGTTGGATTATCGTAAACATAATAGTTTTTATTATGCTTGTTAATTTCCCCCACCAACCACTTCATTCTTTCAAATTTATCCATGCTTTGTCCTTAATTAGATTTCTTGCATTGCTTCTGCTGAAATATATTTTTCTTCCAATGCTTTACCATATTCCATAACTTCTTTAAACTTTCTTTCAATTTTATCTAAAGAATAAATTCTTTCTTGTTTCAAGATGGTAAGTTGTATTTGATTAAGTTGATCAACATATGCTTTACAAGATTTGTAATCTTTAAAAATTACATCTTTACAACAATCTCCGTTTTCAGTATAGATATTGATTTTATTATCCATATTTGAAATATAATGGTCAAGATTTACATAATAATTGTTATAATTTTTACCATCTTCATTGTAATCTACAACTTTTCTTCTTAAATGTGCTGTTGAAACAAAATAACCGAATTTGATGCATTCCCCATCTGTATCATACACATGCAATTCCCTTGGGACATAAACCACAGGTCTTTTATCTTCTTCTCTCATAATTATTTCTCCTTTTGTGTTGTATTAATCTTTAAATTCAATTGGTGCGTATTCAAGTGATAACATTTTTTCGCCAACCACTTCGAATTTAATTTTAACACAGTGATTGCTTGAGTTTGGTGTTACTTCAGTGATAACTCCATCACCAAATTTAGGGTGAGTGACTTTTGCTCCAACTTTAATTTTTGAAAAATCAACAGTTTTCTTTTCAACTGTGTCTTTACCAAATGTATAGTTAAATGTTTTATTGTTTCCTGATTGTAATGTATTCATATTGCCTCCATTAAAATTATTGTAATTGTTATAATTTCCATATGAATTTTCATTGTAAGAATTATAACCATTTGTGTTGTAATTATTGTATGATTTAAAACTTGAATTTATTTGTCTGTCTGGAACAAGGTCAAGTTCGCGCAAGAATCTAGATTTAACTGTGTAATCACGCTTTCCATACATAAATCTTGATTGTGCACTTGTTAAAAATAAGTCTTTTTTCGCTCTTGTTATTGCCACATACATAAGTCTTCTCTCTTCTTCCAAATCATCTTTATCATCACGTGAAATTGGAAAGATTTTTTCTTCACATCCAACAACAAAAACAGTGTCAAATTCAAGACCTTTTGCTCCATGAATGGTTGCAATAACAACCCCTTGACCATCATCACTATCCATATTTGAAGAAAGTGTTACATTTTCCAAATAGTCAACAATTGTTGCCTCTGGGTTAAGTTTTTCGAATTCAAAAACGTCTTTAGTGAGTGAGTCTATGTTTAATCTTCTTTCTTTTTCCTTTTCATCGTCAAGATCGAATGCGTCGAGAATTTTTGTCTCTTCCAACATATATGTGAAGAAATCGCCCATGCTCAACTCTGTTATTTTTTCGCCTAAATTAACCAAAATTTGTTTGAAATCTTTAAGTTTATCGTTCAATGCTTTTGGAAGCATTTCCATTTCATAGTTTAACACAACTTCTTTCAAACTTGTTTTGTTTCTTAATGCGATTTGTGTCAATTTTTCAATACTTGTGTCACCTATTCCACGTTTTGGGAAGTTAATAATACGACTGAAACTCACATCATCAGCAGGGTTAACAATTGCCGTTAAATATGCAAGCACATTTTTAATTTCTTGACGTTCAAAGAACTTAAAACCATTATACATAATGTGCGGAACGTTGTAAGCAAGCAAGCGTTTTTCGAATTCAAGGGAAAGCGAGTTCACACGCATCAAAATTGCCATTTCATTATACGGCACACCATGATTGTGCATGCTTAAAATTTTTCTAACAACATAGTCTGCCTCATCACTTTCATTATGAGCTTGATAGTAAGTCACATCTGTTCCATCATCATTTTCAGTAAACAATTTTTTGTCAAGTCTTGATTTGTTGTTTTTGATGATCATGTTTGCACGTTCCAAAATTTTCTTTGTGCTACGATAGTTTTGCTCAAGTTTAAAAATTTGAACGTCTGGAAAATCTCGTTGAAATTGGAAGATATTGTCAATATTCGCACCACGCCAACCATAAATTGATTGGTCTTCATCTCCAACAATTAAAATGTTTCTTGATTTTGCTGAAATGGCTTTGACAATGTCATATTGAAGCTTATTTGTGTCTTGAAACTCGTCCACTGAAAAATGGGAATATCTATTTTGAATTGAATCTAAAATATCTTGATTGGTTGTTATAAGTTTATAGAAATTTATAAGCAAATCATCAAAATCCATTGCATTGTTTTTCTTCAACTCATCTTGATACATATGATAGAATTTCACAAAAACATCAATATCTTTTTGATATGAATAAATTTTCGCAAATTCTTCAATTGTCATGTTATCATTTTTAATCGTTGATAAATTGTGCTTATAATTGCCTTTTGTTGATTCGTCATCAATGTTAAGTTGTTTAAAAATATCTTTGAAAAGTTTTGATGTTTCAGTGTCTGAATAAATAGTGAAATTGTCTTTATAACCTGGAATAAAACTAGCATATGTTCTAAGCATTCTTGCACAAAAACTATGGAATGTGCAAACTGTTACCATACTGCCTTCATCCACAATTTTTATTATTCTTTCTTTCATCTCTCCTGCAGCTTTGTTTGTGAAGGTTATTGCTAAAATTTTTTGTGCTGGCACTGCGCATTCAGTGATGAGATAAGCAATTCGATATGTGAGCAAACGTGTTTTTCCACTTCCTGCACCAGCACTTACCATAACTGGTCCATCACTACATATTGCTGCATCATATTGTTCTTTATTAAGTAAGGTTTTATAATCCATTATTTCTCCATTTTAAAATTTTTAGGACTCCCAAAGAAGCAAACGAAGTGCTTCGTTGTGTTAGCGCAGAAGTTGCTTAAAAGTGAAGTTTGAACGTTCACGATCAAACGATAAAAGAAAGCATGCTTCGAGCAAAAAAAATAATATTTGCTTGAAAAAAACAGTTTTTGTCACAAATAATATTTACTCTTTCATTATACCAAATAAAAAATTGAAACGCAAATGTTTCAATCTTCAAAAATAAAATATATGATTTTATTTATAAATTCACATTATGATAATATTTAATTCTCACATCTTCAACTTCTTCTTTGATTTTGAAAAGGTCACGTCTTTCTTTATTTGTTAAAACTCTTTCTTTTAGTTCCTTGTAATACATTTGGTTTATAGATTTCTCAATACCTTTAATTAACGGTTCATCACTGTCTTGATCTACACCTATGTTTTTTAAACCATATTTGAAATCATCTAGCATACCTTTAAGAAACCACAATCTTGAAATTAGACCTTTTTGCTCAATTTCTTCATACGTTTCTTCTGTTTTTCCCTTGAAGAATTCAAGAGCAAGGACATAAGCATTATGCTGTATTTCTTCACAATCTTCTTTAAAATATTCAATGTTTGGATTGTTTGTTTCAGCATCTGCTATCAAGTGATTCAATTTATGAATTGCAGTTTCAACTTTCTTCCAATCATCCTCAAAAACACCATAATCAAAAAGTTCACGTATTGACCAAATTTTACCTAAAATTGATAGTTTTTCATACTTAATATTCATTACTGCTCCATTCTATATTTAGCGATTAAATCATTATATTTTGATATAAACGCCATATGTAATTTCATAAGTGTCATTACTTCTTTTGTTGATCTTTCATCTTCAAAATTCTCATAAAATTCAATGCATTGAGTAAGGTTAAATTCAATCGCACTAGCAAGTTTTATTCTATCCTCTTCGTCTCCATCATTGTTTAAATTTCTAAAAAATTCATCAAACAACCCACGAGTATACCAAACAAGTTCTAAAACGCAACTAAATTGAAGGAATTTATCACTAATTTCTTCTCCTTGAACTCTTTTCTTGTTATTACCCAAACTGAAAGCAATCATTGCAAAATTTTGTTCTCTATCCTTACTCATCTCTTCAATATCTTTTGGCTCAAAATTTACTGTGGATGTTGCAACAGTTAGAAGATGTTCTTCTTGTTTAAATATTTTAACAAACCTGTTTCTTGCTTTATCGTATAAATCTATATCTTGATTATCTATAGCATCGTCTAGCAAACCACGTATATCCCAAATTTCCTTTATTATGTTGTTTTTCATACTATCTCCTTGCTATTTCATTATACAATATATCATTAAATTATGCAATACAAAATAGAAAAAAACAGCATATTATTGCTGTTTGTATATCGTTTAAGGGAACCTTCGACTACACTTCGTTCCGCT
>CAZTNT010000016.1:0-15313 GCA_964614965.1 uncultured Lachnospiraceae bacterium
GCTGGATAGAGCGATCGCCTCCTAAGCGACAGTTTATGGTTCAGTTATTCTCATTAACATCAAAATCATCAATATTTTTCAAATTATTTAATAAAACCATACAAAATTTACAATTTTATGTTATATTCCTTTTATATAGGAGATTTTACCATGGAAAAAGTAGGTGTAATTTATATTTTAACCAATACATTATTTCCCAGAGTATGTAAAAATTGGTTAAGCAGATGATGTTAATAAAAGATTAGCTCAACTCAATAGTAGCAAGTGTTCTTTTTGCTTTTAGAGTTTATGCAACTTATTGATTTAGGGTTGAAAAAACCCTTTTATTTGTTAATTTAATAATTATATAAATTTTTCATGAATAGGTTTCAAAAATTTATTATTTGTGTTATTATAGAATAAAAAAAATATATATTTTAGGTATAGAGATATGAAAAAAGATTTGTTCAGTGATTTAACGGTAGGAAATGATAAGTTTTCACAAAAATATCAACAAAAAAATAATGAGTATGAATTGCAAGAGAAAATAAAAAGTATTGATGAACTTATTATTGTTTTTAGTGATGATGAAAAAAATATCGAGTGGGCAAATTCAATATTGTCACTTTACAATCAGAATAAGGGCAATAAAGAGATTTTTTCGAACTTAAAGTATATAAAATTATTCGAAAATTTAAAGGAAGATGCAGAGATTATTCTTAAGGAACATCATGAGCAACTTGAAAGTGAGCAAAAAGAGCGAGAAAGAATGTTGTTGCTAGAGCAAGAACGTCTTGAACGTGATGAGATTTTGAAACAAGAGTTGCTTGAGAGGCAGAGATTAGAAAATGAAAATAATAACCTTAATATCGCTCGTGAAATTGACGAAAAAATAACAAAATTAATTATCGCTGACAGAGATAAATCTTGGTGTAAAGATGTAGAAAAATTATATCAGAGTGTTGAGTCTCTCAAATTTGAGCAAAGAAAAAATTGCAAAAAATTGGAAGACTTAGAAAATCTGAAATATGAGACTAAATATGTAATAAAAGCGAATATTATTGATGATAAAATTCTAAAGTTTCAAACGGAGCCTAAGCGTGATGAAATTTGGAAACACAAGGTTCTTGGTTTAAGAGATGAGCGATTTGATGAAGTAATAAAATATATCAAAAGAATTGATGTTTATAAACAACTTGTTTCTGAAATTGATAGGGATAGTAAGATTATAGAACAAAAGAGTTTAGAAAGTGACAAAAAAAATACCGTTGATTTTGAAGATATTTTTTTACAAACAGAAATAACGAAACAAATAGAAAAATTGAAAAACGTTGAACAAGACATTTTAAAACAAGAAGAACTTTTATTACAAAAGCCAAAGGAAATAAAGAAACAATCAGAAGATGCAGGAGTTACAGGTTCAAAACGAGAAAGTTTGATAAATGAATTTCTTTCCTTGTCTAGTAATGAAAAACACCCTTTTATATATAAAGTTGAAGACGAAAAAATTGTGTTAGATTATGCAAAAACAAATATTATAGATTGTGAAGTTCCTTTTGGTGTTGAAGTTATAAATGTTACAGCATTTGCATCTCAGAAGAAATTAAGAAGCATTAAATTGCCTGACACAATTCAAGAAATTAAAGAAATGGCATTTTATAGATGTAAAAGCCTAGTGAAAATTGAAATACCTAGTAAGGTGACAACTATTAAAGATAGATGTTTTGAGGAGTGTTCAAATTTGCAAAAAGTTGTTGCGAATGGGGTTGTTGATGTGAAAGAAAATGCTTTCAAAGAGTGTAGAAATTTAACTACTCTTGAAATGAAAAACTTGGAACAGTATGACTATCACAATGATTCATTTAGTGGCTGTGTTAAATTAAAAACTTTGGAATGTGGTAATTCAAGAACAGAAGAACGCATAATTGCAACAATTCCCGGCAATAAGGTTTATAAAAAATATTTGAATAGTTTAATCAAACTAAAATAAAAGGAGAACATAATGGGTAAAGGTTTATTTGATGATTTGGTTGTTAAGGGGGCAAACTTCGATAGATATAGTGATAAAAATCACGAATATGAAGATAAGTTAAAAATTAAAAACATTGAACAACAAATTGAAGAATTTGATAAATCAGAGAAAACTGAAGTGTGGGCAAAAAGACTATTTGAATTTTATATTGTGCAATTTGATGAGAATGAAAATCTTTTAAAAAGTGCTAGTAATTTTAATGAGTTGGAAAAATTGTTGCAACTTGCTCAAGACATAATTGAACAGCAAAAGATTGCTAGACAAGAAAAAGCAGAAAGGGAAGCCGAATTAAAATTTAGAAAACAGGCTGAGTATGAAAACTCATGTAAAAATTCGGCAAGGGATTATGATAACGAAATCAATTATCTTTTTAACCAAAAAAGTAAAGGTAAATTTTGGTGTGAAAATTTAGATAATTTGATTCTTAATATAAATAACAGTAATGATGATGTTAAAAGTAGAATTGAAAATATTAACAAATTAGAAATCATGGAAAATATTTCAAAGACTGTTAAAATTGCTGTTGATTATGATAATCAGATTTCTTGGCTAGAAAATTTCAATAAAGACAAAAATTGGCGATACTTGGTAATTTCTAAATATTCTAAAATAAAAAAAGAAGATGAACAATTAAAATTTATTCAATATATGGTTAAATTAGATTTACTTGCAAGTTTTGTTGATGAAGCTAATGAGTTAAATGAAGCTGAAGAGAGTGCAAAACAGCAGCAAGAAGAAGCTGAGAAACTAAGAAAAATTAAACAACAGGAAGAAGAAAAACGAATAGCACTTGAAGAAAAACAAAGAGAACTTGAAGAAAAAGAAAGGCTATTAAAAGAAGAGCAAGAAAAAATAGCCAGAGAGAATAAAATTAAAGAGGAACAAGAACTAAAAAATAAACAACAATTATCAAAAGAACTTATACATTCTGATTTTGAGTGTAGTATGGACGGTAATGAATTAAAGTTGAAAAAAATTAAAAATAAAAATATTATAAGTATTATAATCCCAGATGGTATAGATATTATTTGCAAAGATGCATTAGTTCTTTGTAAAAAGGCAACTGATATTACTATCCCACAGTCAGTTAAGATGATAGAAAATGGAGTGTTATTGCCTTGCAAAAAGCTTGCAAAGATAACTGTTGATAAAAAAAACCATAATTACACTTCATTAGATGATGTATTGTATAATAAATCGAAAAGACTTTTAATTTATTATCCACCACAAAAACAACAAAATAGATTTGATTGTCCAGATACATTAAAGGAAGTAGGGGAATCTGCTTTTGAGAACAACAATTACATACAAACATTTTTTGCTTCAAATGAAACACAAATCATTGGTCCTTATGCTTTTAGAAATTGTAAAAGCCTATACTATGTTGGTTTTTGTTATATTAATAAAATTTATAAGGGTGCTTTCCATAATTGTAAGAAACTTTCTTCTATTTTTCAACATTTGACTATTGAAATACAAGGGGATATTTTTAAAGGTTGTCGGAAGCTTGACAAGTCTAAACTTAAACATAAAAATTTTCAATAATATAGGAAGGAATTATGAAAAAAGATTTATTTAAAGACTTATTATCATCAGATATAGATGACCGGTATAAAGAACAAAGTCGAGGTTTTGAAGAACGCGAGCAACAAGATGAAATCTCTGAGCAAATTTTAAATAGAGCCAAATTAAAAATGAATATTGAGTGGGCAAATGAAGTTGTTGCTTTTTATAAAAATATTTCAAATAACCCGCTTTTAAAAACTAATCCACATAAAAATATTTTAGATAGTATCTATGATATGGCTATTAAAATAATTGAAGATGACAAACAAGCTAAACTTAATGCAAAAATTCATGAAGAAGAATGTAAAGAAAAAGAAAGACAAGATTTGATTTTGTTTTATCAAGAAAAAGCAAGAGTTATAGATGATAAAATTGACGAACTTAATGATAGAAAACCAAGCAAGTTTTGGTGTGAAAGAGTTATTAATTTAAAAGAAGAAGTTGAGAGTCTAGACAAGGAAACTTTGAAGTTTTTAACAAATAAAAGTTTATTAAAAGAGATGTTGAACAAAATTGAGAAGGTAAAAATGGCTCTTGATTTTGATACTCAAATAGAATTTTTAGAAGCTGTTGAGAGAGATGAAGATTGGGGTTTAAAAATTATCGATATAAACAAAAATATTAATAAACACAAATCAAATTTTGTTCAATATATGATAAACTTTGATAAACTGAAACTTTATGTTGAACTTGCTTCAATTATTGTATCTAATGCTAATCAAGACAGAAAAGCAAAAGCTGAAGAAGAGCGTTTAAAAAACAAATTGGAAAAGCAAGCAGTTTTAGAACAAAAGGAACTTGAAAAGGCAGAAAGATATAAAGAGAGATATAAAATAGAAAATGAAAAATTTTTAGAACAAAAAGAAGAACAAAAGCGTTATAAATATTTACTCTATTATAGAGAAAAGTTAATAAATTATTTAAAAATACACAATGGTTCACCTTTGGTTATTGAAAAAGATAAGGCAGGGCATTTGTTATTGAAAAAATGGAATGACCAAAGCGTTGAAAAACTTATTATTCCAGAAGGTATTGAATATATTCTTGGAAACCCTTTTAGTAAATGTAAGAAATTACGAGAGATTCAATTTCCTTCAACTTTAAAAGAAATATCATGTGCATTTAATGGAAATATAAAACTAAAGGAAGTAAAATTAACTAAATGGCTTGAAAAAATTGATGATTTTGCATTTTCAGATTGTAAAAATTTAGTAACGATTTACATACCAAGTTCTGTTAAGGAAATTGGTAAATATATAGGCTATAACAGTAAAAAATTAAAAGAAATAATTGTAGACCCTGACAATCCGCATTTTTGTTCTGTTGATGGCAATTTATATTCCAAAGATTTACGAACATTCTATCATTATTGTGTTGCTAGGAAAGATAAAATATTTACACTTCCAAGCGAAACAGTTTGTGTGAAATCAAGTGCTTTTTATAATGCAAATAATTTGATGTGTGTTGATTTACATAATGTTCAAACTATCGAGCAAAACATTTTTAGAGACTGTAAAAAATTAGTACGAGTTGACATGTATAATGTAAAGAATAAAAAAGAAAGTATTTCTTTTGGATGTAAAAAACTCAAAGAGATAAATGATAAGTAAAACAAAGGAGTGATTATGGGTCTAAGTAATGATATTGAAAAATTAAGAGAACAATATGAACAAGAACGACAAAGAACAATAGATGTTTATACTAAAAATATAGAAGATGCGAAAATTAAACTAGAAGAATATCTCAGGTATGACTATGCAAAGGATTATGTTGACATCTATACTGAGTCTTTAAATTCTCTTGAGAAAGTGTATCTAGATTGGTCGTCTATTCAAAATAAAACTAGAGGCTTAAATTTTTATATGGATGAATATATAAAAAAATTAAAGCCGAACACTATTGAGTTTGGAAAGGTGGAAGAATTTTTTTATAACTTGGTAAACGAGTGCAGACAAGCAATTATCAGTGTTCAAAATAGCAGAACAATTGAAGATGATATTGCTCCACAAAAGATTTTTTGTCAACACTTAACTGACCTTAGGTATATTGTTGAAAATGCAAGAGTTTTAATTGATGATACAGGTTTGCCACAAAGTAATAAAAAGGAAAAGTGTGAGCCACTTGAACAAAACATAAAGGATTGGACACCTATTTCAAAAGGAAATTTTGGACTTGAATTTTTGAAATGTTCTGGACAAATAAACACTTTCAAAAATAAACTCTTAAAAACATATAATCAAATTGAAAGTGAACTTGTTGGCAGTGAGCAAAAAGTAGATTGTGACTATAACTTCTTAATGGGATTTACTACAGAAAAGATTTCGAATGAAAATATGAAATTTGCAAAAGAAGTTATGGGTGTTCCTGAAAAAGTTTTTGCAATTTCTCCAATTTATTTTTCACCAAAAATAAAAAACGGTTCAGTGGTGATAAAAAGTCCTCGCAAATATTTTGAAACAGAAGAATTTTTGCATTATTTGACAAATGTCTACTTTTCATTTGCGTCAAAACTTCCAACAAAGTGTTTACTTTTAGCAGGCATTGAAAAAACAGCAGATGCAGTTGTTAGGTCGCTTGCATCAAAAGTTTCAGCAAATCTCGGGTCAAATTACATTTTTGGTGACAATATCGCATCAGATTCAAGAGAAATTGAAAATTTAGTTAAGTCGCTCATGGCAGAATTTAGCAGAAGGTCAAATATATACAGGTCACTTGATGATGTAGCAAATGTGTTTGAGTATAACGATAATACGCCAGACAACAAACACCCAATGATTGTGTGCATGATAAACAATTATCCATTTGGTTTTGAGGGTATTAATCAAAGTGTTATTTCTGATATAAAAACATTGATGGAAAGAGGTAGTGACAAAGGTATTTTTGTTGTTTTGTGCGAGTCTGAAGATAGCTCTGTATACAAAGAAAACACTCCAATGATTAATCCTGATGAAGTTAAGGCAGATGTCATTGAAATTCTTGATGAATTACATTTTTACAACGGTAAGGAATTTGTTACCGACATAACAGTTGACGGATTCAAGCCAAGCACATATTGGGCAACCTTAAAAGAAGAGATGCTCACAACCTCTGCAAGTGTTTCTCTTAATAAACTTCTTGAAAAATTTGATGAGAGAACTTCAAAACTTCCACATTTCTCAAAAGGTATTAAAATTCCTATTGGCAACTGTGGTGGCGAGTGGTTTGACTTTGATTTAAAATCTTGTTCAACTCAAAACTTTGCATTGTTTACTGGTAACTCTGGTTCGGGTAAGTCTTCGTTCTTGCACACATTAATTTTAAGTGCTTGTTATTGTTATGCTCCTGATGAACTACAATTTTATCTTGTCGACTTTAAAGACAAAGATAATTCCCCAGAATTTGCCAATTATCTTCAAAATGGAGAAAACAACTTATTTATTCCACACATTAGATATTTGTCAATCAAAAGTAAACTTGAAAGCGCGCTTGACCTTTTAAACAAAATCGAAATTATGATTTCTGACCGTTCAAAACAAATGAGGAAACTCAAAGTAGGTGTCAGTGATGTATCTGTGTACAATTCTAGCCAAGAGGTTCTTTCTGGAAAACTACCAAAAATTCCACAAGTATACTTCATAATTGATGAGTATAAAACCATGCTTGAAGGTGGTGCTGATTCTTCAAATTCAAACAACTATATGATTATTGACAAAATCAGTTCAAAACTTCAACTTATCTTGCTTCGTGCTCGTGCGTTTGGCATTGGTATATTTCTTTCTGGTCAAGATATTGCTTCGGGAATTAGGGGAACTTCGCTTGCTCAAATTGCCAGCCGCATCAGTTTGAACATGGGTAGCGATAAGCCACTTAGAGAAATCTTTAATTTTGGCGATATTGGCGATTCATTGTATTATTCTAATTTGCTTATTGAAAAGGGTAATGCACTTGTCTCAACTGATGGTGGCAACTCATTTAAACTGGTTAGAATTGCATATAGTGGAAAAACTGGTGGAGAACAACAACTTAATATCGCAAGACGTATTAGAGAAAAATATGAAAACAACCCAGCATGCAATTTTACGCAGGTTGAGGCGGGCAGTGAAGAACTATGTCCAATCATTATGGAAGACGCTTTTGAAAAAGGCGATTTTGTTTCATTTGATAGTTTTGAAGAAGATAAATATTACTTGCCACTCGGTGTGTCTAGCGCAAGTTCTTTGAAAATTTCGTTGTGTTTTTCACAAAACAAAAACAATTCAAACTATCTTGCATTTGCAAATGAGTCAAGGCTTTTTGCTATTGAAAGAAATACTTTGTTGGCATACCTAAATAAAAATTACAGCGGAGCGAAAGCTTATTATTGTTCAACAGCAACTGAAAAAAGAAACTTTATTGCACCTTATCAAAGCGTAAAAAATGTGCTTGAAGATAATATTTCGTTCATTACAAACAAAACAGAAATTGCAAGAAAACTTATAGAATTGTCAAAATTATATAATTCTAGATTGATTCAGGCAGAAAATGAAGATGTTGATTTTTCACCAATTCTTATGGTTTTGCATGATGTTGAATGGATTCTTGATGTAGATTCAAATCCTTTGTGGCTTCCACAAAACTCTGCTCCTGCAAAAACAAAAAAGAAACCAATTTCACAAGAACAAAAAATGCAACAACAATCCGATGCAGATATTTTTGCAAGCCTTGGTTTAGACCTCGGTGATATTCCTGGATTATCTAATGCAATCGCAAGTGCACCAGTTGAAGAAATTGAAACTGTTGAAATTGAAGAAACAAATGAAATTTTCACGGTTGAAGATGTGAAAAATGCACTAAATATTCTTCATAAAAAAGCAAACCAATGCGGAATCTTTCTTTTGATTTGTTCGGTTAAGCCATCTCCAATAGATACAATGCTTTCTAGCGATAGAGATGGAATTTGCAAAGACTATATTGTTTATGGTTCATTTGAGATGATGACTCAAAATAGGGTTATTGCTAGTGAGGGAAGTAATTGTATATATGTTTGTCCAAGTGGCTCCAAAATACGTATGTTTGATTATTCGCCAGATTTATACGGAGATTGGTGGAAAAATTTAGAAGCAAAATTATCAAAGGAGTAATATATGGAATTTGATCCAAAAAAGGTTTTACAAATAACTTCAAATATATTAAAGGTTCTCGACAATATGGAACATTCAACCGAAGAACTTTTAAAAGGAACCCAAAAATTTAATCAGTTCATGCAAGATGAAATTTCTGAAAACTCAATTCAAATTTCTCGCGAAATTTTGCAGCAAATAAAAAATACCAAAGAAATTATTAATGAAAGCACAAATAGTTTATCAGAGGGCGCGCAAGTGCTTGATGTTGCAGAAGATATGGGAAGAAAATTAAGGGGGAATACATAATGTCAAATTCAATAGTCGCAAGAACAGAAAATATAGATAAAGTTGTTGGAGATTTTCAAAAACAACTTCAAGAATTTAATAAATCAATGAATATTCATTTAAATGATGTTAACCAAATGGTTAATCAATTATCAACTGTTTGGCTTTCAAGTGACTATGATAATTTTAAAAGAAAAATGAACTCTCAAAGTTCAATGATAAAGGCGTCACTTCAACGTGGAGAAAATTTAGATGCTCAACTTGGTGAAATAAAAAAGAAACTTTCTCTTGCTCTCGAAAAATTGCATAAGGCTGGTTATTAATAATGCAGGAAACAGTAAATTATGCAGGCGGATCTTATTCTGTTGGTGACATAAACACAAATTTTCCTAGGTGGAGTGATAATGTGGGAGAATCACTTTCAACAAATGCAAAGAAAGTGGTAGAAAAATTTAATCAAGCGCAGGAAAAACTTTGGAATCAATTAAAAAAATCGCAAGGCATTAACGAAAAAGACTTTAAATATGAATCAGTTAGAGAGCAAATTGAAGGATTGGAGTGTTAATCATGTATGACGTAAATTTTAGCTTGGGTGAAATTAGTGCATTAAGTTCGGCAGTTAGCAATGCAGAGCACGAAATAAATTCAAAGCACAGTGATGGTGCGTCTGCTGCAAGCACAACAATTTCTGTATTGCAGAGCGCAATTTCAACAGCAAGAGATTCGTTATCAAAGATGTCAAGCGACCGCTCAAAAATAGCATTTGTGCAGGCTAAAAACTCAAAGAAGATAGAAAGTTTAAATAGAGAGCTGGGAAGTCTTAGAAATAGCAATACAGAGGGTTGCAATGATTCACAAATAAAACAACTTGAAAGCCAAGTTAAACATGTTCAAAATGCAAACGGAAGTTTAGAGCGCATAAATTCTCAACTTAGCAGCTTGATGTCTACAACAGAAAGCAAAAAGATGCAAATGGAAAATTTGTTGTCGAGTATAAAATCTGCACTCGACAAATTTGAAAGTTTTTTTAAAAGTGATTATCAAAAATTTACAATCATTAGGCAAAAATGTGACAAGGCAAAACAATACGGCATGCAAGCAAAACAAGAGTTGTCTTTTGGACAAGATAATTCATCAGGGCAACTTATAATAACAAACATAGATTCATTGATTAGGGTTTCAAGGCAAACTGAAAGCACAAAAAAATCCATTTGTGAAAATAGCAAAACTTTGCTAAAAACATCTTATACTTATGGAGAGATTATGCAAGACGATATCATGAGGACATCAACCGGAATTTCAAACGAACTGTGCAAGCAGTCTGATAGTTATTCAAGAGAACTAGATACTATGTCAAAAAATTTAGAAAGGGCATACCATAGTCTTAAAAATTACAAATCATGCGGAATGTAATTTGAGAGATGGAGAATTTCTATATTTAGGCTGGGCTGTTATTTTCTTGTATAGAAAAGTGTAATATCAAATAAATTTTGACACTTTTTAAAAAAATTAAAATTATTTTAAAATTATTAGTAATATTTCATAAAAACACTCTACTTTTAAGGGTATTTCAAGACCCTTTAAAGAACAAAATCATGCGTTAATTATATTCATTAAACGAAAAATGGACGTGTAAATTGAAGTGGACCTCGTAGGGTTCACTTCAAATAAGCCGTCTTTTTTCATTAAAAATTGGTGCAACCGAGATGATTTGAACCTTCGACCTATCGCTTAGGAGAATTTCCTGAGACAGTCATTTTATTCACTCAATTTAATAAAGAAAAGTGCGATAAATCAAGGAGTTTAGCGAGTTTAATAATCAAAATTGTATTAAACAATAAATACTCAATTTAACCCAATTTCTGATACACTTTTTACAGATTTGGGTACATTTTTTTATAAAAATTGACTCATCTTCAAAGTTGGGATCACTTTTTTTATTAACAAATATATTATAACAAAAAATCCGTCTAATTACAAACAATTAAACGGAATACCTATTGCAAGTGGTGAATTTGGGTTCTATCTGTTCGCCACCATTATTTTTTATAGACAAATACTTTGGATAATTAGTGCCGTCATTAAATATAAGAATCATTATATCAGCCCTAACACAACAAACCATAATCACATGCCAAATGCCATTGTCATCAATAAACATATCATCACGATGCATTTTAACAATATCGTTCTTACCAGATAAATGGTCTCGAAAATACATAAAGTTATGATGTTTAAGCATGACACATCTTTCAATGAAATATTGTCGCTCAATACCTAATCCCTCATCGAGCCGATTCCTAAGCAACCGGGCATTAGAAACATTATCAATAAACTTTGCTTTCATAATGCCTCCTTACTTCTGAAATATTTTCTTACATAATTCATAAGTGACGATAATTGCTTTGTCAATATGCATGCTACTTAATTTGCCTTTTTCAATATCCAGATTAAAATATTCTTTCCATTTTTCTTTTGAAAAATCTTTAACAAATTTATCCTCAATTTCACAAATATTGTTTAATTGTAATTCTTCTTGTGGAGAAATCTTCATTTCTTCTAATGTATCATGAACCATTCTAATAATTTCCAACATAACCATTACCTCAACTTAAACACTTCTTTGCAGATTTTATGAGTTGTTACAATGTGATTATTGATTTTTATATCTTCTAGTTTGTCCCTTGCTACCAAGAAATCAACAAACTTTGTAACCTGGTCTTCTTTAAGTGTTTCTACAAAAGCATTAGAAAGGCCTGTTACTAACTTCTCTTGTTCAATTTCTTCTTTGGTAAATTTGCAATTATCTCTTACGATTTGAATCAACTTTTTCATAAGCCCTCCTTAGGTTGTCTTGTGTTTTACCTCTAAAAAACATAAATTGCAAGTCATTTGGAAAAGTTTTTGAAAAATGTAACAAATTTGTGAGATATATGTTATACTTCTTTTATATAGGAGATTTTACCATGGAAAAAGCAGGAGTAATTTATATCTTAACCAATCCATCATTCCCAGAATATGTAAAAATTGGATATGCAGATGATGTTGAAAAAAGATTAGCTCAATTAAATAGAAGTGAATGTATTCCATTTGCTTTTAGAATTTATGCAACCTACGAAGTTAATTCAAGACTATCAGATTTAAAAATTCATGAGATTATAGATAAATTAAATCCAAATTTGCGATCAATAGATAATTTTGAAGGGAAAAAGAGAGTTAGAGAATTTTATGCTATGACAAAAGAGGATGCTTATTTTCTTTTAGAGGCAATTGCTGAAATTCATGGATGTAAAGATAAATTAAAAAGAATTCAACCAACCAAAGATGAAAAGGTTGACGAAGAAATTGCAGAAAGGATTGAAACAGAAACAGGTATTCGCAGGGGGAACCAACCTATTTCAAAAGAAGAATATCTTTCAACAAAAAAATCAGATGTTGTCTCCCTTTATCATCTAATAGAAAAAAGACTACAAAGTGAAATATCAAATATTGAAGAATATGTGCTTCCGCAATATATAGGATTAAAGAAAAACGGAAAATACTTTGCAGAATTTCATCTGCAACAAAACAAAATACAGATAATGACACTATTGCCTGACGGAAAATATTCTTTAGGTAGCAGAGTACCAGAAAACTTTTTATGGACTTTGAAATATAGAGTATATGTATCAAATGAAAAAGAAATTGATGAACTAATAGAAATAATAAAAGAATCTTATAATAAAAGATAATAACAAAGCAATGTTAATGCAAACACTAAATGATGAATCAATGATTTTAGATATGTTTAGAGAAGTTAAATCCAAAGAGATTGTTCCTCTTGGAAACTTTTTAGAATGCAAAAAAATACATCTAGCTCTAACAGGTGTGTTAAATAGAAAAGAATGGATTAATTCATCTGGAAAGAGCGATCCACCACCAGATTTTTATGATAGCAAACATAAGTTAATGATGGATGTAATGAGAATAGATGATCATGCTTATATTGATTCAAAAGGCAGAATACAAAACAAAACACTTCAAAGAGAAGGTCAAATATTAAAAGAAATTAACCAACCAGAAAGAGATGATATAAAATTATTTATAGTTGGAGATACAAAATTGCCAACAAATGAAGATCATAATTTTGATAGATACTATAAAAACTTTGAAAGAGTCTTTAAAGAACATGAGAGCAAAATTGATTTATATAAATCTAACCATCCTCGATATAAAAGCATATTCTTTATATGTGATGAATCTACTGCATATGTTGAAGCTTTAAATAACGACGATGTATGTAAAGAAAAACATCAAGGAGATCTCACATTGGCTAAACCACACATTTTTTGCTTAGATAGAAAGTTTATGAAAATTATAAAAGAATCAAAAGTGGATTATGTAATTTGGTATGCACCATGGAAATTATTGCAATCTATAGAAAAAGGAATATTCCCTTTGCCTAAAGGTGCAATAATCGATGTAAAGAACCTTACAGATAAAAAACTAATAGACTACAATCATAGCATGATGATTAGTTCAGAAGAATAATAGAAAAATAAATAATACAAGGCAGTAATAATTAGTTACTGCTTTTATTTTTTTTCAATAAAACATTTTCTTTAGATAATGCAAAAAAATAAATATTGGATATAACACACCCCTCCTAAGGATAAGATGTTCGTACAAATCATCCCGAGAACACAAATTATTTAAAAATTTTATTAAATAAGCAACAATTTCAAAAAATGTATGTTATAATACATACATTAAAACTTCCCATAGTTTTTGACTATGTGTTATTAAAGGAGTAAATAATGGCAAGAGAAAAGAAAGAAAAAGAAGTAAAACAAGAAAGTTTGGAAAGTGTGCTTTGGGCATCTGCCAACAAGTTAAGAGGTGGTGTTTCACCTTACGATTACATGAATGTAGTATTAGGTCTTGTTTTCTTAAAATATTTATCAGACAGATTTGAAGTAAGAAGAGATAAACTTATTGCTGATGGCGAAGGTTTTGAAAATGATAGAGATGCTTACGAAGAAGATTTGGTATTCTGGATTCCAGAAAAAGCAAGATGGAGTTATATCACAAGCTTTACAAAATCTCCAGAGATTGGCAAAATCTTAGACGATGCATTTGTTGAAATTGAAAAAGAAAACCCAACATTAAAGAATATCTTACCTAAAACATATTCAAAACTAGAAATTGATAAATCATTACTTGGTGAACTTGTAGATTTATTTACCAACAAACTAGACACTAAGAATTATGAAGGCGATTTATTTGGTAGAGTTTACGAATATTTCCTTGGAGAATTCTTCAAGAGTTTGGGACAGAAAGGTGGCGAATTCTATACCCCAAGGTGTATTGTAGAATTGCTTGTAAACATGATTGAACCATTTAAAGGTAAAGTATATGACCCTGCTTGTGGTTCTGGTGGTATGTTTGTTCACTCTGCAAAGTTTGTTCAAGAGCATCAAGGTAATATTGATAATATCGCAATTTATGGTCAAGAAAAAGAAGCTAATACTTGGCGTCTCGCAAAAATGAACCTTGCAATTCGTGGTATCGAAGCAAACTTGGGTTTATCTAATGCAGATACTTTCCACGATGATAAACACCCAACATTAAGAGCCGACTTTATTCTTGCAAACCCTCCATTTAATATTAGTGATTATGGTCAACCAAAACTATTAAATGATCCAAGATGGATGTATGGCACACCTCCGCAAGGCAACGCTAACTATGCTTGGATTCAACATATGATATCCAAACTTTCACCTAATGGTGTTGCAGGATTCCTTCTTGCTAATGGTTCTCTTTCTACATCAGGTAAAGAAGAATATGCAATTAGAAAAGCAATGCTAGAAGATGGAATTGTAGATGCTATCGTAACATTACCAACTCAATTATTCTCAACAGTAGCAATCCCTGTTTGTGCATGGTTCTTAAGAAAAAATAAAGCCAATAAAGGCAGAACATTATTCATTGATGCTAGACAAATGGGTGAAATGATTGATAGAAAAACAAGAGTACTTACTGACGAAGAAATACATAAAATTGCCGACACCTATCATAATTGGTTGAAAAACGAAAATTATGAAGATGTTAAAGGATTCTGTAAATCTGCATCAATAGAAGAAGTTCGTGAAGCTGATTACTCCCTTGTTCCTGGTAGATATGTAGGTATAGATAACTCTAATGAAATGACACCAGAACAAGTTGAAGAAGAAATCAAAAAAGTAAAACTTGAACTAAAAGAACTATTTGCAAAAGATAAAGAACTCGATGCAAAAATAATGGAAATATTAAATAGCGAAGATTAATATAACTTGGTATTTACTATGTGCTGTTGTTCTCTGTGTGAAGGTATATATATTTCTATCTCTTT
>CAZTNT010000017.1:0-15124 GCA_964614965.1 uncultured Lachnospiraceae bacterium
TTTTTAAATAATAAGTCGTACCTTCTACAGCAGTACCTGAAGCAGATTCATACTGTTGATTTTCCTCATTATACTTAAAATGATTGTTCAATTGGTCACCTATCTGAATTGTTGTATCTTTCATAAAGAATGTGTTATAAACATATTTAACACCATAGAAATTTCCATTGATATCAGTTAAAGGTGAAGAATGAGGATACTCTGAGGTTTCAGTATATCTTGCGCCTAATATTGTATGAATGTTATAAACTCCAGAATTTCTTTCATCCCATAAATTTCCAATCACATATTCTTTTTCATATGCTTCATCTTTCGTTATGTCTACCATGCCGAATGTGATGTATTTATTTGTTTCACTTGTTGCGTTATAGCCATTTGTGATGCTGAAATCAATTCCATCAACTTGAGTTTTACCTGAAAGAATTTGATAAACATAAGTGTTGAATTCATCACTAACGAGACCAGCTGAGTTTTCAATCATTAAATTGCAAAGCGCATTATCTCCACTGTTGATTCGGTTAAATTGAATTCCGTCGTTATTTTCTAAAATTGCGCCAGTGCTTCCATCATCAGTTTCAAATTTAATGTAATTTGGATTTCCCTTAGTTGTGAAGCCCATGTTAGCAAAATTCATTGCTTTTGGTGATGGATATAGACCCGTCACTGAACCACTAGGAGTAACAAGTTCATATTGATTAGTCGTAGTGTTAAATTGATAATAGTTATATTTTGTCTCATCTATAGTTGCACCTGAACCTAATTGTTTGCCAAGAATGAGATATTTTAATCTAGAAATGAGATCTTTAGATCCAAACAAATTAGTGTGCAAGCCTTCTATTTTATAACCATTTTCACTATTTGCAACTATTCCTGGAACGTTTTCATGAGTTGCTCCATCAACGCAGTAAGTTGGGAGAAGATTTGAATAGGTTTGTTGAATTTCAACATAGAAGGTGTGATTATCTTCAACATATCTCTTATAATCTTTTCTAAAATATGGTGTTCCAGCTACTGCCTTTGTACCCGATGCTGTGATTTTACCATATCTATCATTTTCTTCATCGTATGTGTAATATCCTGTTACAACGCTTTCATCAACAGTTAGTTGATCTGTAATATCAGAATAATATGGCTCAGATAAGCTAAAGATGTCGATTTTGCTAATGGTTAAGGTTTTGTCTTCTCTCATATGAACAAAGCCAATGTTTTTTGCTTCGTTAACAGTGTAAATTTCATTTTCTTTAAGAACGCCATCATTGCTGCTATTAACAACAAATTCATAATCTTTTGCTGTTTGAGCAAAGGTTAATTCTAAGAAGCTTGCTTGATCAGTGTAGATAATCAATTCTCCAAGTTGATATTTGTGATATAAATCTTTTGTCTCATAAGAAACTGTCAATGTTGAACCAGCAAGTTGATCATATAAATCTGTTGCAGTTGTTTGGGCTGCTTTTTCACTTGTTAATCCGCTTGTGCTACTTGTTGATGTTGAGTCAACATAAATGCCTGGTTTAACAGTGAAGGTGAAAGTTCTTGAGTTTTTTGTTGATGATAAATTACTATAAGTGATTTCTACTTTGATTGTTTGTTCTTCCGTTGTTTGTGTGAAAGTTAATTCTGTTCCATCTCTTGAAACATTGCTTGCATTGCCACTAACAACTTCAATTATATCATCACTGCTATAACTGTAAGTTCCAAAGAAAGTTGATGAATTTAAATCAATTGTTTTGTTAAAATAATATTCTTCATAGAAATAATCTCCTGATGGTTCTGTTGCGCCTTCATATTTAGTGTAGATTCCATCACTTTTTGTATAATAAGTTTTTGTGGAATCAAAAGTTGTTTCTTGTACATATCGAGTTTCAAACTCACCAACAACATGAGAACTTGCTGTTGGAATTGTTGTTGCTTCGTAAGAATAAGTTACATAAGCAATTGTTCCACCATAAGAGTATTTCACCACAATTTCTGTTAGTGCAGGAACTCTTTGATTTAATGTTATTGTTGAACCATCATATGTTGCAATTCTATTAGCAGCAACTATATCGTCATATTTTGTATTACCAATTGAAACAATCTCTGCTGCCCAAGAAGTGTGATCTGCAAATGGGCATGCCACAGTTGAAGCGCTTGCAGGAATTTTTGCTGTGAATCGACCATTTGGATGTTCTAAACCTAATTCTAAGTTTTGTGTTGTAGTTCCATCTAAAAGAGTGATTTCATTATCTCCTGTAGCATTTGCAATCTGAATGTCTGGTTGAACATATAATGTGATTGTTCCATAGCAATATTTAATCACTCCATTGTTATAAACCAAACCAATGATAATTTTGTTAAATAACGAATTTTGAGGAATAATATCCGCTGGAATAATATCACCATTTGCATCTTTTTCTTTGCCATTTGCTAATTTTGTGTTTTGTTTGCTTTCGTAATTAAATGTTGAGCCTGTTGATTCTCCATAGTATAAGAATAAATCAGTGTTTTCAAAAGTGCGTTTGAAGGTTGTTGTGAACAGATTTTTGCTATCTGAATTTAGTACTTGATCATAAATATATTGAACCAAACCTTGATAAGTTGTTGTGTTGTAAGTGCTTGCTTCCATCTTTACGTTTAATTCTTTTTGATAATAATTATTTACCGTGTAAGTAACCACATCTAAGTTGTGTTCAATTGTCATTGTGTCACTTGATGAACTTGAGCCAGCACCATAAACGTAAATAACATAGTATTTATAGTTTCCAGAATCAGTTGAAAGTCTGAACAACAAACTTGCAAAATAATCCTTTTCTGGTGCTTTCCCTAACGTAATTTCGTTTGTTGCACAAGTTGTTTCATTTAACAATTTGGTGATGTTTGGTTTTGATTCATAACCAACCAAAGTTATTGTAATATTTTCTGAATCATCCAAATCGCTTTCGTCAACTCCAGCTTTATAATCAACTGACGCACGAACAACTTTTTTGAAAGCATCTTCATTTTTGAAGTTAATTATTGTAGTTGTATTTGTGAAAATCAACACTGGTTCAACAGAATAATTTTTAAGTGTGTAGAATCCTGATGTTGAAGTTGCAACGGATGTGAAAGCATCTTTTTCATTTAAAACTTCTGCTTGATAAGCGTCTAGAATTTTGAAGGTGCTTTCTTCAAACTTAATCTCATCTTCAGGATATTGAATGTCTATTTTTTGTCTGTTTTGCAATGTGAAATCTAAAGTATATGAATAAGATATTTGTTCAGCTCCTGAATAAGTTATTTTATAAGTGACTTTGATTGCTTTACTATCACCAACAATGTCATTAAATTTAACAACATACGAATGACTTGAATTTTCTTGTTTAAAACCATTTCCAATGACGGACTCCTCTATCATCTTCTTTCCTTGTTCATCAGTTACTGCAATTATTTCTAAACTAGCAATGTTTCCAAAATTGGTTGTTGTGTCGTAAATTTCATTAAGCAAATCAAACTGTGTTCCAGAGAACATAGGATTGATTGAAGACTTCACTTCTGGGGTATATGGCTCAATCACAAATGTTGGGTCTGATGCTGAGGTTACATATCTTAAAACTTGTGTACCTTTTGTGAAAATGAAAGAAATTGTTACATTTTCTTTAATTTCAGCAATCACTGAAGTTATTTTGAAAGTTGGATTTGAAAGTTTTTCAAAATATAGTTTATTTTCAACTTGTTCGGTGTCATTTGTTAATGAATAAACACCATCTTTCAATTCGTATAATGTAGACTTTTGAGTTTCAAAATTTGTGATTCTCGCTTCTTGATAATTATCACATTCAACAGTTAAGCCAGCAATTTCCATTTTGGTGAGAACAAAATCGTTGCTATTTAGTGTAATCAAATCTTCAAGTGTAATCAAATCTTCAATTTTATAATCTTTCAATGCTTTAAGGGTTATTCTGTTTAAAACATTTCCATCCTTATCTTGATCTTTTAAGTTTTCTTGAATTGTTGCTAGATATTTGTTTTTGATTTTCAAAACAAGATTCTTAGCCCCATCAGTTGTTTTGATTATATATGATGAATTGTTTTCATCGACATTTGTATAATCATACTTCAATTCAATTGTTCTTGAAATTGCTGTTGATGAGGTTGACTCCATTGCTCCAATTTCAAGTTGTTTGTTTTCATCATCCCACTCTAATTCTGGGTCTGAGTTTCCTATTGATGAGCAAGAAATTTGAAGTTTTAATTTACTGTCTGAATTCACAGGCTCTAAATTATCTGAGTTATATAGCGCAGATGCACTGCTTCCGTAAATTATTTCAGTGTTATCAGTGTTTTTAGTTTTATAAGATTGCAAGTCATAAATAGAATCCAAACCGTAATTTATTTCTGTTTCCAACTCACTATCTTTAACCGTTGCAATAACATTTGGAAGCACAACGAAATCTGTGAACGTTGCAAGAGTTGTTGTTTTACCATCTTTTGTTAGTATTGCATAAATTTCAACATTGCCAATCATGTCGTCTGAGATAGTAACTTCATCACCTGTTGTTGGGGTAGTTGTTCCATAGTGAATTGAATATGAAACATTTTCAGTCGTTGTGAAAACCGAATAGTTGCCACCTTTAAGTTGAACTTTTGTTCCAACATAGAAAACTCTATTATTTGTCCATGAATCTGTTACCGCAACATCTGTTCCACCACTAGTGAAAACAATTACTAAATCTTTTGCGGTTTCATTTATTGTTACAACATCAATGCGAATTGAAAGTGAAACATAAATATTATATTTTGTGAATGTCCAGCCATTAGTGTCGTCAGACGTAATATCTAAAATCGGTGTTTTTGTTGCTGTTTCACCAATTTTAACAACTTTTTCAAGTGTCCAAGTACCATCTGCGTTTTGCGTGCAAACCAAATCTCCATCACCGTAATTCGCAACACTAACATTTTCGATTTTTACTAAATTAGTTTTTGACAACACAATGTCACTTCCACCATCATATGTTAAACTGATTGAGTTTGTACCAGTTTTCTCCAAGTCTCTTAAATATACAGTCGGATTGTCTGATGAAATAGTAGCAGTGAAAGAGTTTTTGCTTGTTGTTAATGTGAAATTATCTGCCTTAACTTCAACGCCTAAATATTGCATTTTTGAGCCGATTGTAACCGCAATCGCAGTTGTTCCAGTTTTTGTTGTTAAGTGTTGTGCTGGATTTGTGGCAGCTAAATACTGAAGATTATTAAAGATATCTGTATCAAGAGAAGAATAGCTTACGTCTAATGCTTTGTTTTTGCCCACCGAGTCTTGGAAACCAAAAGGTATTGTTTCTCCTTCATCATATGCTTTCGTTGTGTCATTTAAAATATCTCTTAAAAGTTTTTCATCCAATGTTTTATTCAAAATTTCTTTTAAAAATTCTTCATCCAATTCAGTGTCGCCGTCGCCAATGAAATATTTATAGGTGTATTTACCATTTTCATACCCCACATCAACAATAAGTTTAGTGTTTTGTTTTGCAACATCTGCCGAATTAGATAAGTTGAATGTATTTCCATCGCCAAGGCTGAAAACAATTTGCTCTGGGCTTGTGCTCATAACAATCACTCCACCCAAAGCAATTGTGCCACCAATATTTTTAATCCACAAATTGATTGGAGTGTTTGATGCTGTTGGCAAGCATCTAATGGCTTCATACGGAATAATAATCAAGCCGGTTGTCGGTATAATAAGATTAATTTTTCCTCCATCGATTGTTTCACCGTAAGAAATATAGTCACGATAATTATTATTTGTACCAATTATATAGTTACTATCTTGATCTGGATAAAACTCACAAATTTTTGAGAACATTGAAACATTTTTTGATGAAACCGCAACATAAAATTTTGAACCTTCATAAACACTTATTTCACCCTGTTTAACTTGAGTTATTTCGTTTTTAAGTGTTCCTTCTTCCACATCCAAATTTTCGTAAAATTTCACACCACTAATTAATTCATTGTTTAAAATATATTTTGCACTAACATTTATTGAGTCTTCAACGTTTGTGTAAACAGCACGAATATCTTCTTCCAAAACGTTTATTGGCAATGGAACAATATTCTCAGCACTCACTCCAGCTTGAATTTGTGTGTTTTCATCTGCTTTAATTTCAGCAAGGTAATTATCAATGATGCTTTGAGCAGTTTGTTTGTAGCCATTCTTGAGTTGCAACATTGAAATTGTGCATTCACAATTTTCCTTTGAGACATTACTGTTCACTCTAACTGCATTATTGAATGTTCTAACCCCGTTCTTCTCTGTGTAATATCCAACCAACACATACGTTTTTTTATTAAATTCAAATTCAATGTTTGAAATCACATCAACTGGATAATTACCACTAGATATTTTTTCAACCGCAAGCACACAAGCATTGTAACTGCTAAAACCTGAAATGTTAATAATTTCATCAAACTTAACTTCTGGATATATAATCCCTTCACCCATTTTATTTGATTCAATGAAAGTTATATCCATGTTAATATTTTGTTGAAGAATTTCATAATTTAAGTCAACTTCTTGCAGAGTTACTGGAGTTGTAGCAAAATAATTGTTAATCACAAATTTTCCACTACTATTAACCACCAAAATTCCAAGACTTAAACTATCATATTCTCCAAGTTCTGGAATCTCTTTCGCGATGATGTTCCATGTTTTTTCTTGACCAGAGCCTGTCACACTGGTTGAATAGTCAAATTCAACACACTTGTTTGCAGTGATAACGCCTGGTTGTGAAGAGTTTTCAGTTCTAACATAAAAGTTCAAATAACTTCCTGGTTTTAACAACTTAACATCTTTAATTTCTCCATTTTCATATCCAACCACAGCAACACCATTTGAACAATAATATTTTGCTGTTTTCTCTTTAGCATCACCGGTGTAAAGGTGATCAACTATTTTATATTCTCTTGTTTTAGAATCAATTGTTTTTTCAAGTAATGTTATGTTTGCTGGCTCTACATTCATGTCACCAAAAGCATTATCATAAGTCCATGTTTCATCTGTTCCATTTATGGTTGCCACAAACGATGGTTTTTTATCAGACCAAACATCACCACTGAAGCCATTCATGTTAACTTCATCAAAACGTGTGAAATCTTCAACTTCATCACCATTCAAACTTTTCTTCATGCTCAAACCAAGAGGATATGTTTTAGGGTCTGATGATGTTGTGTTTAGGGTTATAAAATTATCTTCAGCATATAAATCCAACACAACAACACCATCTGTGCTTTTTTGGAAAGTGACTGAACTGATTTCAACATCTTCAACTGTGATAGTTACTGTTGTGAAGTCCATGCTTACAGGGTCATTTTCATTAGTTTTGGTTAATTTATCAAAATTAGACATTGGATTTGTTGCGTTGATTCGTTCATAAGTCAATTTATCTTCATATGTAGGGAACACAGCAATATAAAATGTGTGAGTTTTTGGATATGCAGAAGTTGCTTTGAATGTGAACACTCCCTCATCATTGTAGGTTAGAATTGAATTCAAAGGTGAATTTGGATTATCGACTTCAGCTTTTGTTACGCGGACATAGTCTGTTCCATAATCTTTTCCTTCAACATTATAATACAATTCAATTTCTTTTGCACTTTCTTTACTGATTGGTTTGAAAGCCAAGACATCGTCAACATCTTGCTCCACTCCATCAACCATTGTAACAAATTCAAAATCAAAGCCAATATCAACACCCACTGTGATTTCTTGAGTTGCTAAAGTGTTGTTGGTTGCATAATTTTTAACACCTCTTCCCTTAACAAAAATTTCACCAGCCTCACGGTCAATCCAAATCACCATTGGGGTGTTTGGCTTTTTAAGAGTTTCATTTGTGCTTCTTGCCATGAGTGATACCCTTCCATCCGTTTGAGCATTTTCAGACAATTCGTTAACCATATAGTAAATCGGTTCGTTACACTTAACTGAATATCGATTGTTACTATCAACTTTCAACGGATTGCGATATTGGTCACAAAGTGTGATTAACTTTGAACTTTCGGCATCGTTAAACCACAAATAACAATCTGGTTTGTTAACTTTGTGATCTTCATCCGGATTTGAACCATTTAACACAAAAGAATAAAGCGTTGCAGTTTGCTTTGTTGATTCTGAATATGGAATTTGTTCAATTACCACTTGCTCCGTAACAGCAAACTCCAACACCGTTGGATAAACCACCGGTGTTTTAAATTTCCCCATTGCTGCCATAACTCCAACAACAGCACCGACAAATCCTCCGACTGACGCCAGCACTATTCCCAAAATTTTAAAAACTTTTTTAACCATAACCCCTTTCATAATTCCTCACTAAATGCTAAAATTTGATTGAGACAAAAATTTATCTTTTTCGTAAATTAAAATTCAACAAGATAATATTATTATCTACAAAACATTACAAAATAATTATATAATTTTCAAAATTCAAAGTCAAATAAAAGGCCTAGGAAAAATAAGAATTTTAAATATTTTAAATTAAAAGGAAAATAAATTATTTTTTGATAAAAAATTAAAAAAATACCAAAATTATTTAAATTATTTGGCATTTTTATTGATTTTTATTTAATTTTGCTATTAAACAGCAGAATTTATTGAATTGTATATATTAATAAAATTCTCAACACTAATTTCTTCCGGTCTAACAGTTTCAAGATAACCGTAGCAGTTTAAAACCTCAACAATTTTTTCTTTTTCATATTTTGATTTTAAATTATTAATCAAAGTTTTCCTTCTCATTGAAAACGCAAGATGAACAAAATTTTTAAAACCCTCGAAGTTCGAAATTTGATATTTATCATGCGGCACAAGTAAACATAAAGCAGAATCAATTTTAGGTGCCGGAGTAAAACATTCTTTTTTAACAATTCTTGGAATGCTCACATTAAAAATTGATTGCAATATCACACTGGTTATCCCATATTCTTTTGTTCCATGCTTTGACGCAAAACGTTCCGCAACTTCTTTTTGAATAAGAACTAAAATTGATGAAAACTTTTCCAAATGTTCAACAAGTTTAAATATGATTGGTGTTGTGATGTAATATGGAATGTTTGCAACAACTCTCGCTTTTCCAACGAACAAATTTTCAACTTCAGCTTCCATAAAATCTTGAAAATGAAATTCAATGTTTTCATGTTGACTTTTCACCTCATTGAGAATTGGAATCAACGAGTTGTCAATTTCAAAAGATATAACTTTCTTTGCACTCCCAGCAAGAACAGAAGTTAGTGTTCCAGCACCTGCCCCAATTTCCAAAACAATATCATTTTTTGTTACCATTCCATCGCTCGCAATTGCGCGCAAAAGATTTAAATCAAACAAAAAGTTTTGACCTAAACCTTTCTTAAAATTTATTGAATTTTTTAAATTTTTATTGTTTTTTATGTTATTTTCATTGTTTTTCATTAGATTTTCACCACTTTTGATAAAATTTTGTAAAGATATTATATCACAAAGAAATTAAAATGTGAAGAATTTTTAAAAGAAAAAAATCGGCAACAACCGATTTTAAATTTCAACACCAGTTAGATTTTGTTTGTCAAAATTTTCTTCCATTTTCTTGCATTCTTCAAACAACATTCTCTTTTCACGAATTCGAGAAACATATGGACCCTTTTTACTATATGCTTTTTTGATTATCTTACTAATCCTTTCACCATTTTTTAAAGCTTGATAAACTTCTGAATTTTGCCCAAAAATTCTCAACACACTATATTTAATTCTTTCATCATAAATCATAAAATCCTCCTTAAAATGTTTCCACACATTCTTCTTCATCAGATTTAATTTCATAACATTTGGTGTCTGTTAAATTTTCTGTTTTACATGCTTGAACTTTCTCTTTATTAAGACAATATCTCTCGAAAGCCTCAAGCCATTTTTCTTTAAAAACACCTTTCATAATTGTTTGCCAAACTTGAGTGAGTTGTTCATCACAATTACCATTCCAAGCATCCCAAAGTTCAACAGTTTCCATCATTGCATTAAAAGGAGTTACAGAAAAAACAAAATCTGAAACTTCTGAATCCGTTACAGTTATTATCAAATCAACAACTGGATAAAGTTTATTGTCATTTTCTCGAACAATTCCGTACTTTATATCTTTCAACCTTATTTCAAGATCACAAGGTTGTTTTGATTTGAGAATTTCGTTAATCGCATTGTAAAACACACCATTATCATCCAATAAGTGAAAAATGCTTTTAAAGCACAATTCGGAATGATCGTAACCTTCTGCATTTCTATGCGCTTCTTTTTCAAGTTCTTCAGTTGCAAATTTTATTCTTTTCATTAAATTTTCTCCTTTGTTTATAAAAATAACATATTTTCTGAACATTTTTTCATGATTTTTAAATTATTTTCATATTTTTGTCGTTTTTCTTCATAGTCACTATTCGGAAAATATGAGTTCATAAATTTAATTAATGCTTGAGTTAACTTGTCATTTTGAAAAGTTTTAATATTAAAATCAATCACCAACATTTCAATTTTAAACGGTGTTACAAGGACGCTATATCTTTGATTTAAATCTAAAATAATTTTTGGATACAAATTCCCATCTTCACCATAAGCCATTCTCGTTGAACATCTCTCTTCATTGACATCAATTCTGCTTTCATCAAACTCCCTGTTCTCATAATCACTGATTGCTTCAACAATTCCAACTTTTAACCCTAAGAACAAATCTCGATATGAAATCTTTTGTAAGTTAAACAACTCGTCTTCTCTATAATTTTTCATATTAATATTATACTAACATACAAACAAGACATTGTCAATATTGAAAAAAGAAAAAAGTCGACCATTGTCGACTTTTGACTTAAACACCAATTCCTTTTTCTTTTTCTCTTTTTAAACATCTTGCAAGCAAAGATGCTTCTCTTTGTGCAATTTCATCATTTCCAACTTCTTGATTTTTCTTCATCGATTCTTCAATCATACCACTCACAACTTTGCCTTCAGCCATTGCGTTATAAATTTCAGAATCTCTGCCATATAATCCATAAATTGGACCAATTTCATCCATTCCATAAATGATTTTGTCTCCACTTTTAGACATTTCAAGTTTTGAATAATCAAAAGGCTTTCTTTTGTATTTTTGATTAATCTTAGAATCTTCACTCTCAGAACCTTCCAAAGAAATACCAGTTAAACCAGCAAAATCTCTATGCACAATTCCTGTTGAATATGACATTTTTCTTGCCCCTCGTGTACTTGAATCTGATCTATGCACTTTCACTTTTTCTAAATCAATTTGTTTTATATCGTCCATAACATCATCCCTATAAATTATATTGTTTTAATTATATCATAAATATGATAAATTGTCAACACTTACAAAAAAAATCAGCAAAACTCCGATTTTTTTTGAAAATTCATTGTTTTTTATTGAATTATTCATGATTAAATTAATGTGTTATAATTGTCCTTAAATACAAGGTTACATATCCACCAAATTTTGTCAACAGCAAAATTTCAAAAACAATTGACAATTCGTTTTAAATAAGGTATTATATTATTATAGAGAAACGATATATAAGTTTGAGGAGTATGCTAAGAGCGTTTTGTAGAGAATGGTCATCACCGGCTGAAAGTGACCTAAAATAGTTTAGCAGAAGGTAGCAAACGAGTTCAAGCGAAGAAGAATAGTAGACCGCTTGCGTTATGAAAAATACGTTAGTTTTAAAATGAAGAGAAAAAGTAAGGTGGTACCGCGAACATTCGCCCTTATATTCTTTTGCGAGAGTATAAGGCTTTTTTATTTGAAACGATTTTGTCATTCTGTGTGCTCGCTTGCAGAATACTTCACCTTCTGTCATTCTGAGCGGAGTGAAACGGAGTCGAAGAATCCCCTAAACCAAGCATCATCACTCAATTGAGGGGATGTTTCGTTTATATATAACAAAGTGAAGCGTTCACGCTCACTTTACTACGCTCAACATGACAATTTAAAAATCCACACAACAAGCAAAAGTCTTAACAAAATTAATAAATAAAGGAGAAATTTATGTTAGACAACAAATATAACATTAATGAAAAAGAACAAAAGTGGCAAAACTTTTGGCAAGAAAAAGGAATTTATAAGTTTGATAAAAATTCAAGCAAACCAACCTATTCAATCGACACTCCGCCACCAACAGTAAGCGGTGAACTTCATTTAGGTCACATTTCAGGCTTCACTCAAGCAGACATGATGGCACGTTTCCACAGAATGCAAGGTTATAACATGGTCTACCCTCTTGGATTTGATAACAATGGTCTTCCAACTGAACTTTTGGTTGAAAAGAAGAAAAACATTCGTGCTCACACTCTTCCACGTGAAGAATTTACTAAGATTGCGCTTGATTTGGTTTCTGTTTACAATCAAAACTATCGTGATATGATGGTTAAAGCCGGAATGAGTTGCGATCTAAGTTTGGGTTACAACACAATCGACAACAAAAGCCAAAAAACAAGCCAAAAATCATTTATTGACTTAGCTCGTCGTGGAATTGCTTACCGTGAAGACAAACCAGGTCCTTGGTGCTGTAAATGCAGAACAAGTGTTGCAACCGCAGAACTTGAGGATAAGGAATTGGATAGTATATTTAACTATCTTAACTTCCGCTTAGCAGATGGCAGTGGAACAATCCCTATTGCAACAACTCGTCCTGAATTCTTACCTGCTTGCGTTGGAATCTTTGTTAATCCTGAAGATGAACGTTACAAACACCTAATCGGGAAGAAAGTTAAAGTTCCACTCTTTGAAGAAAACGAAGTTATTGTTAGAGCTGACCAAAAAGTTGGAATCGACAAAGGTACTGGTATTGTTATGTGTTGTACATTCGGTGACCAAACTGACGCTGAATGGTGGAAAGAATATCATCTTGAATTAAAACGTGCAATTGATGACGGTGGAAAAATGACTGAAATTGCTGGCAAATACGCAGGAATGAAATCCATTGATGCTCGTAAAGCAATCATTGAAGATTTAAAAGAACAAGGTTACTTATATAAGCAAGACCCAATTACACACGCCGTTAAAGTTCATGAACGTTGTGATGAACCAATTGAATTTTTAAGTAAAAAACAATGGTTTATTCAAACTTCAACACCTGAACTTAAACAAAAATGGATAGACCTCGGAAACGAGCTTATTTGGCACCCAGAATCAATGAAAGCAAGATATGTTGCTTGGGTATCCAACCTTAACCAAGACTGGTCAATAAGTCGTCAACGTTATTTCGGAGTTCCATTCCCAGTTTGGTATTGTAACGAATGTGGAAAAGTTAAACTTGCTGAAATTAATGAATTGCCAGTAAATCCACTTACAACAACTCCAAGTTCACCTTGTGATTGTGGCTCAACAGAATTTACGCCAGAACAAGATGTTATGGACACTTGGGCAACAAGCTCAGTAACCCCTCAAATTAACACAAATTGGGCTGAAAATGAAGAAGAAAGTCGTAAAAACATGCCTATGAGCATGCGTTTCTGCGGACGTGACATCATCACAACTTGGGATTTGAGAACAATCATCAAATCATATTACCACCAAGGTTGTTTGCCATGGAAAGAACTTCTTGTTAATGGTTGGGTTATGGCAGATAAAGGTGTTAAATTGAGCAAATCTAAATCTAACACCAAGATAAGTCTCACTGACGCTCTTCGTGATTACGGCGCAGACGTAATTCGTTATTGGTGTGCAAACGGAGCTTACGGTCGTGACGTGTTCTTTAGCGACACAGGACTTAAAGATGGTTATAAACTCCTTAACAAAGTATGGAATGCTTCTAAGTTTGTTTTAAGTTTCCTTTCTGATTACACTCCTGAAAAACCAAACAACATTCTTCCAATGGACAGACATATCATGCACAAATTCAATGAATGTTTTGAAAAAACTTACAACTTCTATGAAAAAGTTGAAATGGGATATGCTAAAGATGAAATTGAAAAGTTCTTTTGGTATTTCTGCGATAACTACATTGAAATTGCAAAAAACAGATTATATAAACCTGAAATTTATGGCGAAGAAGCTAAACGTTCTGCTCAATGGGCTTGCTACAACGTTCTTCTCCATGCTCTTCAATTACTTTCAATCACAATGCCACACATAACTGAAGAAATCTATCAAGAATATTTCAAACAATTTGAAAAGACTGAAAGTATTCACCTATGTGAATTAAAGAAAATCGAAATAGAAAACGAAAATAACATCTTATCTAATGGTGACATTGTTGTTGACATTGTTGGTAGAGTTAGACAATTCAAGAGCTTAAATCAACTTAGCATGAAAACTGAAATCGAATCAATTGAAGTTGTTAACTCTGAACTTGATTTCATTAAATCTTGTGAAGCCGACATTAAGGCTGTTACAAGTGTGAGAGTTATTAAATATTCAGTTGGCGAATTTGATGTTAAAATCGGTAAGATCGTTGAACAATAAAAGCAAAAAGACACATGCTCAATGTGTCTTTTTTATTAGTAATTTCTTTGCAAATAAATTGTGGAAAATTTCCACAATAATTAATCAATTTCATATTGACAAAAATAATCTTTCGTGATAATATGCAAATACTAAAGGAGCTTTTATGAACAAAACAGAATTTTTAAAATCACATGTTTCAAACTTAGACAAAGTTTTGGAACATTCAGACAAACTTTTCGAGCCTCACCAATCTCTCGTTAACATGACAAAACGCCTTGTTGATACTTACACTTCTATGACAGCAAGAGAACAAAAAGCATTGGGTTTAGTTTACAGAAAATCAATGCTTTCTTTGGTTGAACGCTCAATCAAAAAAATTGAAAGACTTGAAGAACACAACGTTCAAATGAAAGCAAAAAGTCTCAGTTTGAAAATGTTAGATTTAGAAACTTTATTCTTACAATAATAATTAATTTAAACAAAAAAATGTGCAATATATTGCACATTTTTTATTGGGAAATATATAAGAAAAATTAATTTTTTAATTATTTTTTATAATAAATTGTGTTTTTTATTGATTTTAATCGAATTTTTACAATATTTTATTTAATTTTTTAACAATGTAATTTATTACATCTGTTGCACAGGTTCACCGACAAATTTTTATGATTTATATTTCAAATATTTTATTAACGGTATCCGAATAT
>CAZTNT010000018.1:0-14905 GCA_964614965.1 uncultured Lachnospiraceae bacterium
AAAATTCCAAATTGAAAATGTTATACATCGTTGGAACACATGCCACAATCAAACCAAGAACCAAGGTTATAATAAAACACAAATTAAAAGTTTTATTATCTAATAAATTCTTTTCAAGAATACTATTGTTTGTTTTACAATTAACACTATGCAAAAGTTGCATAAACACCATCGTAAAAAACACCATCGTGCTTGCAACTGTTGGAGAATAGCAAAACACACCAACAATAAACACTAACATAACAATCAACGTTTGTAAGATAGATTGATAAACAATAGCAATACCAACCTTACCTGAGAATAAGCCAGCTTTTGGATTTCTTGGTGGTGAATTCATAACCTCACCTTCAACCTTTTCCATCCCTAAAGCAAATGCAGGTAAGCTGTCCCCGACTAGATTTATAAACAACATTTGAGAAGGTAATAAAAATGTGTATTTTGGGAATAGGAACAATGAAATCAACATTCCAAAAACCTCAACACAATTTGTTGAAATTAAAAACTGCAATGCTTTTTGAATGTTTGAATAAACTTTTCTCCCCTCTTCTACAGCAACAATTATGGAAGAAAAGTTATCATCAGTAACCACCATATCTGCAACACTTTTCACAACATCAGTGCCGGCCTTTCCCATACCAACACCGATGTCGGCAATTTTTAAACTAGGAGCGTCGTTAACACCATCACCTGTCATTGCAACAATTTTGTTAAGTTTTTTATAAGCTTGCACAATTCTAACTTTGTGCTCAGGAGAAACTCTGGCGTAAACTCTTAATGAATGACATTTTTGTTTTAATTCTTTATCACTTAATTTATCAAGTTCTTCTCCAGTTATCACTTGAGATATATCCTCAGCAATTTTTAAATTTTTTGCAATAGCAAATGCAGTGCGTTTATGATCTCCCGTTATCATTATTGGAGTTAACCCCGCATTAAAACACTTTTCAATACTGGTTTTAACTTCAGGTCTTGGGTTATCCATAAGCCCCACCAATCCAAGAAAAATCATTTGATCTTCGACTTCTTCATTATAATTAAAATCATCCAAAAATTTGCAACACACTCCAATAACTCGATAAGCCTTATCCGTCATTTCATTGTTGATTTTTTGTATTTTTTCTTTAATTTCACTTGTAAATTCATAAATTTCATTGTTTATTTTAATAAATTTGCATTTTTTTATTAAAATTTCTGGAGCGCCTTTTGTATAACTTTTCACACCATTATCGTTCACCAAAACTGTCATCATTTTTCTTGTGCTATTAAAAGGAATTTCATGAATTATTTTTTGTTGATTAATCTCTTTTTGCTTTAACACAAATTCCATTAAAGCTTGTTCAGTAGGTTCTCCAACAATTTTATTTTTTTCTAATTTTGAACTATTACATAGTCTTAAACACTTTAAAAATTCAATATCTAAATTTTGTTCGCCGTATTTATTGTTGCAAAAGACTTCAACTACTTGCATTTTATTTTGTGTAAGCGTGCCCGTTTTGTCCGTGCAAATTATTTCACAACTACCCAACGTTTCAACAGCGTGTAAATGCTTGATAATACATCTACGTTTTGCCATTTGTTGCACACCAAGTGCCATAATAATTGTTATAACAGCAGGTAAACTTTCTGGAATAGCAGCAACTGATAATGCAACAGCCGTCATCATTGCATCAAGCATTGAATTTCCACAAATCAATTCTGCAACTAAAACTATAATTGAAACAACAACAACCGACCATGTGATTATTTTTCCTATTTTATTAATAGATCTTTGAAGAGGCGTTGTTTCTTTTTTAGTTGAAAATAAAAGTTTGGCAATTTTACCAATCTCTGTGTTTTTCCCTGTTGCAACAACAACACCTATCGCTTTACCATTTGTGACCAAACTTCCTGAGTATGCCATATTAACTCTTTCTGCAAGTGCAGAGTTTGTTTTCAAAATCACTTGAGCATTCTTTTCCACAGGAACACTTTCCCCAGTCAAAGAACTTTCATCACAAGTAAAATTATTTGTTGAAAGCAATCTAATGTCAGCTGTTAAAACATTCCCAGCTTCAATTTCAATTATATCACCACAAACCAACTCTGTGCTATCAACATTTGTTGTTATCCCACCACGAAAAACTTTGACACTGATTTTATTATATTTTTGTAATTCACTGATGCAAGCTTGAGCTTTATACTCTTGAAATACACCAATCAAAGCATTCATAAAAACAATAAATAAAATAACAAAACCTTCAAGTAAATCTGAATATTCTTTATTAACTAATGCAATAGTCAATGATATTACTGCTGAAATCAACAGAATTGCAACCATTATATTTAAAAACTGCTTAAAAAAACATTTGATAAACGATATTCTTTTTTCCTTTTCAATTTCATTTTTCCCATCAATCTGTAGCCTTTTCTTTGCTTCGGTTTGTGACAAACCATTCAAGTTTGTTTTTAGTTTGTCCAAACATTGTTTAATTTCCAAATCATGCATATATACTAATTTATTTAACATCAATGGAAATTAGAACAATGAAGAAAATGCAAGAAATTTTAATTAAATTCAAAATATTCATATTTTCAATTTGAAAAATTATAGTATTATGATAAAATAATACCATATGGAAAACAAAATAGCTCAAGCACAAAATTTAATTTCAGATGAAGAATCACCAAAGGTTCAAGAATTTTTAAACATCATTTCCGACATGAAGTTGGGAAACGACAAAAAACTTGAAGGTGTTTTATATTACGCTCTCAAAACAAACAAAATTTCTTTAGAGGAAATCAAAGAAAATTACGATGAAAGCGTTTTCAACACAATCTCCACTTTGGAAAAGTTGGACAAAATCAATTATTCTCAACAAGATATTGAAGCAGAAAACATAAGAAAAATGTTCTTTGCCATCACAAAAGACATAAGAATAATTATGTTGAAAATCGCATTCGTTGTTGTTGATTTGCGTTACATCTCAAACAAATCTAATGAAGAGAAAGAATTGTTGGCTTCATCTATTTTTTCATTGTTCGCCCCACTTTCAGCACGTCTTGGATTGTCAACTTACAAAACCGAACTTGAAAATGGTGCATTTTTGCTAAGTAATCCTGATTTATATAACGACATTCAACAACAAGTTGACAGTCGTTTTAACAAACGTCAACCAATTGTTGAAAGATTAAAATCTCTAGTTCAAAAATGCATGGATGATTTAAAAATCCAAGGAAAAGTTTACGGAAGAAAAAAACATATATATAGCATATATAAGAAACTTCAAGAACATTCTCTAGATAATATTTACGACTTGGTTGCAGTTCGAGCTTTAGTTCAAACTGTTTCCGATTGTTATGCTTTACTGGGAAAATTACATTCACTTTTTGAACCATATAAAAATAGATTCAAAGATTATATTTCAACACCAAAACCAAATGGTTATCAATCTTTACACACCACTGTTTTGTTTGAAGGTTTCCCTGTTGAAATCCAGATAAGAACAGAAGAAATGCATCAATATGCTGAATATGGTGTTGCTGCACACTGGTTATATAAAGAAAAAAAATCAAAGCAAGATACCTTGGATGTTCAACTGGCATGGTTGAGACAAATGATGGAAAATGAAGATATCTCAATTGATGAATTAGCTTCATCTTTGGGACAAGACATTTATAATAATGATATTTTTGTTCAAACGCCAAAGGGAAAAGTTATTTACCTGCCAACCGGCTCAACCCCAATTGACTTTGCTTATCATATCCACAGCGAAGTTGGAAATAAATGCATTGGAGCAAAAGTTAATGGCAAAATGGTTCCAACACACAGCGAACTTCATAATGGAGATGTCGTTGAAATTGTAACAAATCCAAATTCAAAAGGCCCTTCAAGAGATTGGTTGAAAATTTGCAAAACAAGTGAAGCAAGAAGTAAAATTAACAGTTTCTTCAAAAAGAACATGAAAGAAGAAACCATTAAACTTGGAAAAACAATGCTTGAAGCAGCAATCAAAGAACAAGGTTATTCTGTTAGCAAACTAACACAAAACGGCATGAGTGAAATTTTAAAGCACTATAATTATGCAGAAGATGATGAATTGTATGCTAACATTGGAACAAGTGCAATTCCACCAAGAACAATTGCAAACAAATTAGCAAGTTTATACCAAAAACAAATCAAGGCATCCATTGAAAATCCAATTAGAAGCACAGCCGTATCACTTGCTGAACCAACAGAAAAACAAATTGATTTAAAAGGTTTAAATAATATATTGATGAAATTTGCAAATTGTTGTCACCCAATGTACGGCGATGACATTGTTGGATTTATTTCAGCAGGTCGAGGAATCATCATTCACAGACGAGTTTGTCCAAACATTTCTTACTTTAGAGAATCTCGTTTGATTGAAGCATTTTGGAAGCCAATTGACGAAACACATAACAAAAGCAAAAAAAAATAGCGAATTAATCGCTATTTTTTTTGATGCCAACTTAGGCCCAAATTGGATGTTTCTTAACAACAATAGAAACAATGTCGATAATCCAAAGGATTGCCCAACCTAAAAGTATCCATAAGATACCAATGATTACAAGGCCAAAATCTTTCTTCACGGCACCTTTAACAATACGGAAAATTGCCCAAATAATGTCCAAACCTGGCAAAGCAAAAATAACTTTAAGCCAAACTGGAGCATTTTCAAACCATTTAACCAAACCTTTCATTGTTCACCTCTCCTTTTATATATGATATAAGCATTATAACTTTTTTATTCTTAAGATGCAACAAATTTAAAATTATTTTCAAAATTTTATATCACTTTTATTAAGTTGATTACTCAACTTAATTGATTTTAGTTGACAACTCAACTTAATACGTAGTATTATAAAGTTGTTAAGACATCTTTGATGGCTTTCAACTCAACTTAATACGTAGTATTATGGATTTATTTGGTTTAGATTATGACAAAGTATGTAAATGTATTGAAACAATTAAAAAGGGAAAAATAACAATATGAAACATGGTGAAAAAATTTTTTATTCATCTGAAAATGATGAGGTAGTTTCTTTTAAAAACAAATCTTTGCAAATTGATGAGAACTATAAATATATAAGCAAAAACCCATTGTATAGATTCTTTTCGTGGTTTACCTATCGATTTATAGCAACTCCTTACGCATTTATTGTGTTTAAATTAATTAAAAAAGTAAAATTTCACAATTCTAAAATTCTCAAAGAATTTAAACATAAAGGATATTTCATTTATGCAAATCACACAAATCAATTTAGCGATGGCTTTTGTCCTGGCTTGATATGTTTTCCGCAAAAACCTCATTTAATTGTTAATTCTGCAAATCTTTCAATTCCAATTGTTGGAAAATTTACAAAAATGTGGGGCGCAATACCTTTACCCAACACTTTTGAAGCAATAAAAAATTTTCATTATGCAATGGAAAAAATTATTGAAAAAAATCCCATAGTTATTTATCCAGAAGCTCATTTATGGCCATATTATACTAAAATTCGAGATTTTCCAACCACATCCTTTCGTTACCCAGTGAAATATAATAAACCAGTTTTCACTTTCACAACTATTTATAAAAAGAAAAAACTTGGCAAAAAACCCAAAATTGAAATCTATGTGGATGGACCTTTCTATTCAAATGATAAGTTACCAGAGAAAGAACAACAAAAAGAATTAAAAAACATTGTTTTCAATCAACTTAAAGAACGCGCAAATTTAAACAACTATGAATACATTAAGTATATACACAAGGAGAAAAAATGATAAATATTTTATTTGGAGGTAATTATAAAGTTTATGACGGTCTTCTACTATGTTTATTATCTTTAACAAAGCATTGTGATGAAGAATTAAACATATTTATTTTAACAGCCAACGTAACTGAATTAAATGAAGAATATAAACCTTTAACAAAACAACAGATTTCGTCATTGGAAAAAGTAATTCATAAGAAAAACCCTAACAGCAAAATTACGCTTATTGAACTCGGAAAAGAGTTTAATGAATGGATAACAAACTCATCAAACAAATTAAATACTTACACCCCATTTGCTTTTCTTCGCCTTTTTGCCGATAAAATCAATGAGCTTCCAGAAAAAATCATATATTTAGATACAGACATAATGTTAAATGGTGACATTAAAGATTTGTATGATTTAGATATTTCAAATCATGAAATGGGTGTTGTGTTGGATAGATTGGGTAGAATTTTTATAAATCCTAAATATTTTAACTCTGGAATGTTACTGATGAATTTAAAAAAGATTAAAGAAACAAACTTGCTAGAAAAAGTTAGAGAAAGATGCTCCAGAAAAAAAATGGCTTTCCCAGACCAAAGCGCATTGAATAAATATTGTAAAGAAAAAAAATACTTACCAAGAAAATTTAATGAGCAAGGAAAACTTCAAAAAGACACAATAATTCATCACTTTTCAAAACGCTTCAAATTACTTCCTTTTTTTCACACGGTAAACATTAAACCATGGCAAATTGAAGATGTTCAAAAAAAATATAAATGTCACGCATATGATGATGTGTATGATGAGTATTTAACAATTAAGTCATCTCATTGATATATTGACTTTTGGCACTCATATTGACAATAAGATGTTTTTATGATAATATCACCAAAAGGAGTATATTATGAACTATATTGAAAAAATTGAACATTTAAAAAAGTTAGGTTTTGAGGGTGACATGACTCAAGTTGGCAATTATTATCAAGGCAAATCAGTAATTTCATCTGATCCTAATTTTAAAAAATTATTATTGATATCTAATGAATTATGCAATGAACTTAGTATGATTTACAAAGAACTTAACCGAAGCACTGGAACTAGCAGATATAATCAATTAGTTGAAAGAAAAAATGAAATTATAGATATATTGTTTCCAGGTCATGGAATGATAGGAAATATGTGCGACGGATTAAATGTTGTTATTGGTCAAGTTGATTTAACAGGAATTAGTGGCATTAATGCAAATGTAACTTTCACCCCTTACACACTGGTAAGCTTTGGTGATTATGCTATGGTTGGCGCAAACATTCAATTTGGTAACATAAAAAAACAACAAGACATTCAACCTATCGGTAAAATAAATTTTGGAGACGACAACTGGATTTGCTCAGGTGTTAAAATTGCTTCAAACGTTAATATTGGAAACAGAAATGTTATTGCAATGGGGGCAAATGTTAAAACAGATTTGAGCGATGATGGACTTTTCATAGGAAATCCAGCAACAAGAAAATTAACATTAACACATGACTATACAGGGAATAAGGACAACTTAACTTATAGAACTCAAGAAGAAATAGACTTTCTATTAGACCATTTATATGCCTTAGGTTTTGAAGGAGATTTTTCAGAATATATCAAATTACTAAAAGGGGAAGCCTATAACACAATGCATGAAACATTGGGACAAATTGTTGATTTTAGTCACAATTTGTCTTATGAATTTAACAACCCACTAACCACAAAAGAAAGGAAAAAGGAAATTGTTGATATTCTGTTTCCGATAAGAGGTAAAAACACTATTATTCGAAAAGGTCTGTTTGTTGATGTTTTAGGTTGTGCGAAGTTGGGTGATAATGTTACTGTTGGCAAAAATGCTTTCTTTGCTGGAAACATAAAAATTGGAAACAATGTAACAATCGGAGATAACGCATGTATGTCAGCAATTGGTCACGAACTATACTACAAAACTAGACATTTGGATTTCAATCCTAATAACTTTGGAATTCTAACGATTTCGGGAAAGATTATAGTAAAAGATAATGTAACTATAGGAAACAATTGTAAATTTGTTCCTGGCTGTATTGTTGACAATAATGTTCCAGACAATTCCCTGATTCTTACAAATGGGAAAATAAATAAACTTGAAACCTTTGATAATATAAATTAAATAACTAAAATCAATAACTTGACATTCCATGTAATATTTCTATATAATAAGTAACAGGAGATTACAAATGAAATTAAGTATCAATATTTTGAAAGAGCCAGCAACTTTTGTTGCTGAGTGTAAGAAAAAAGAAGAAGAACTTGAATTAAATGGTTTGTTCAACGAAGAAGCAAATGAAAATTCAATGGACAACGCTGAACCAGTTACCGCAGATTTCCCTTACATAAAAAAAGGATTTAAAAATGCTATTAAACATTGGTTTTATCTAAATTGTGTAAGAATTTATTCTCATCTTATCAACAAAAATTTAACAAATTTAAAGGTTGTTAAGAATAAAAACGCAAAAAAAATTAAAGGCGCTGTTGTAACGTGTAATCATATAAGTTTAGTTGACTCTTTCGCAATAAGAAAAGCAATTGGCGCAGATTTTCACTTTATTGCTGCTGAATTTAATAATTTTAAAGGTCACATGGGAACTTTATCAAGACACACAGGTTATATTCCACTTCCAGAAGCTCTTGATAAAACAAAGCTTAGAAAATTTAATGAAGCCATCAGTTATTATTTAAATAAGGGTAAAAAAGTTTTAATCTTCCCAGAACAAGCAATGTGGAGAGATTACAAAAAACCAAGACCAATGAAAAATGGCGCATTCAGATATGCTGTTAACAACAACGTTCCAATTCTTCCACTCTTTATCACAATTAAGGAAAAAGATGTTAAAGTGGATGAAAATGGAATGCAAAATTTTGGCGATTACACAATTCATGTGCTTGACCCAATTTATCCAAAACCAGAACTTAATGCAAAAGAAAATATTGAATATCTTAGAAAAGAAAACTACCGCGTATGGAAAGAGTTGTATGAAAAAACATATGGCATCCCATTGGAGTACACCACTCTTGATAAGTCCAAAATCGAAATTTAACAACAAAAAAATCCACAAATTGTGGATTTTTTTAGTACATAATACTTCCAACAGTCCTTGGGTAAAGTTCAACATCACGAATATTACTTACACCTGTTAAGTACATAACAAGTCTTTCAAAGCCAAGGCCATAACCAGAATGAACATTTGTACCATATCTTCTTGTGTTCACATACCAAGCATAATCTTCTTCATTTAAACCAAGTTCTTTAATGCGATTTGTAAGCACTTCCAATCTTTCTTCACGTTGACTTCCTCCGCAAAGTTCACCAATTCCTGGAACAAGCATATCAACTGCTGCAACAGTTTTTCCGTCATCATTTTGGCGCATATAGAATGCTTTAATATCTTTTGGATAATTCTTCAAGAACACAGGTTTCTTAAACACTTCTTCAGTGATATATCTTTCATGTTCGCTTTGAAGGTCTGTTCCCCAACTTACAGGGAATGTGAAACGGTCCTTTACTTTTTCAAGAATTTCAATTGCTTCAGTGTAATCAAGACGGACAAATTCATTGTTGACAATGTTATTGAGTCTATCAATAAGACCTTTGTCCACAAACTTGTTTAAAAATTCCATTTCATCATGACATTCTTTCATAACGTAAGATATAACATATTTAACCATTGCTTCTTCGTTGTCCATAAGTCCATCTAAATCACAGAAACAAATTTCAGGTTCCATCATCCAGAATTCTGCTGCATGACGAGTTGTGTTACTGTTTTCTGCTCTAAATGTTGGACCAAATGTGTAAGTCTTTCCAAATGCGTGAGTGATACATTCTTCGTGAAGTTGACCAGAAACGGTAAGACTTACTTTCTTTCCAAAGAAATCTTTATCGTAACTAACTTTTCCGCTATTAGCAACTCTATCTAAATCAAGAGTTGTCACTTGGAACATTTCACCAGCACCTTCGCAATCGTTTGCTGTGATGATTGGAGTGTTTAGATAAACAAAGTTTCTTTCATTAAAGAACTTGTGAATCGCAAAAGCTGCAACTGAACGAATTCTGAAAATCGCATTAAATAAGTTTGTTCTAGGTCTTAGTGTTGGCATAGAACGCAAAAATTCAATTGAGTGACCTTTCTTTTGAAGTGGATAATCTGCTTCGCTACAACCCAAAACATTAACATCAACAGCACTAATTTCAAAAGGTTGTTGTGCATTTGGAGTGAGCACCAATTTGCCTTTTACTTCAAAAGATGAACCAACATTTTGTTTCACAATTTCATCATAATTACTAACTTTTTCTCTTTCAACAACAACTTGAACAGACTTAAATGCACCATCGTTAATTTCAACGAAAGCAATGTTTTTGCTGTCTCTTATTGTTCTTGCCCAACCACAAATTGTTATTTCTTTGTTTTCATATTCTTTATAAATTTTGTGTAAATCTCTAATTTCAACTCTTTTCACTTTGACTCTCCTTAATTTTTTCAACTAATCTTAATTCTAGTAAATAATATTCATGGCCATATCTTTCCGTTTTGCCACAATTTATAAAATTAAATTTTTTGTACAACTTTAAAGCATTGTAATTGTTTGTTCCAACAAGAATTCTAACACCATCAAAACCATCTTCTTTTAATTTGTTTAAAATAAAATCAACCAATTTTGTGGCAATTCCTTGTTTTTGATATTTTGGCGAAACTCCAATACGCGCAAAGGTTCCACGTTTCTTGAAAGTATCTTTCCATGTGAAATTATCTTCTCCATCTTCGCAACGCATTCCTGCATAACTTACAGCTATAAGTTCATTTTTATCAAAAACACCATACAAACCTCTTCTTTCAATATCAAATTTTATCAGTTCATCACTTGGATAATCATCGTCCCACAATGTGAAAGTGTGCATTCTAATATCATTGTAAAGTGTTTTAATTTTGTCAAAACAATTCAAATCCAACAATTTAATTGTCATTTTTTCTCCCCAACTACGGTGTTAATCTATCTGGACCACGGAATAAGAACATTGACTCTTTAATGTTTGCTAGTTCCAACAAATTCATTGTGATTCTGTCAATTCCCAAACCAAATCCGCCATGTGGTGGACATCCATACTTGAAGAATTGAAGATAGAATTCAACATCTTTATCAAGTCCCTTTTCTTGCGCTTGTTGTAATAATATATCATATCTGTGTTCACGTTGCGCTCCAGTTGTGATTTCAACACCTTTCCAAATTAGGTCATAACCTTGTGGTATTCCGTCTTTTCTCATATGATAGAATGCACGTTTTCTTGCACCAAAGTCTGTTACGAAAATAAATTCATGACCATATTTTTCTTTCGCAAATTGCTCACAAAGTTTTTCAGCTTCTGTTGTTAAGTCATCTTGCTCTTCAATTGGGCAAGTGTAACCATATCTAACTTCCAATTCTTTATATAATTCAGCAAGTTTAATTCTTGGGAATGGTAAAGCAGGAACAACAACCTCAACACCAAAAACTTCTTTAATTTGTTCGCCATATTTTTCTTTAACAACCTTAAGTGCGTATGTCAACAATTCTTCTTCCATAACCATAACATCTTCAACGCTTTCAATGTTTGAAAATTCAAGGTCAAACCCTGTAAATTCTGTTGCGTGTTTTCTTGAGTGAGATTTTTCTGCTCTGAACACTGGACCACATTCAAAAATTCTTCCAAGACCACCAGCCATTGCCATTTGCTTATAAAATTGTGGACTTTGAGCAAGGTATGCTTTTGTGTCAAAATACTTCACTTCAAAGACCTCACTTCCGCTTTCGCTTGCCGCACCAATAAGTTTTGGTGAGTGAATTTCAACAAATTCCCTCTCAACCAAGAATTCTCTCATTGCATTAACAAAGGCTGTTTGAACTTTGAAAAGCAAAAGATTCCTTTCTGTTCTAAGGTCAATCCAACGATAGTTTAATCTATAGTCTATTGTGCTATCATCAGCAATTGGATTAGGTTCTGCACTACTTGTGAGCTCCGCAGAATCTACTAGAACTTCTTGTCCACCCATTTTAACAAATTCACTCTTAACCAATTCACCTTGAACTCTAACTGTTGCCCCCGGAACTAAACGTAAAAACAACTCTCCAATTTCTGGATATTTTACTTTATCAATAAATAATTGGATTTTGCTAGAAAAGTCTTTAACAACAATGAATTGCATATTCTTTTTGTCACGAACAGTATCCACCATTGCAAAAAAATCTACTCTTCCCACTTCTAATTTTGAAATTTGTGTAATCATAATTTTCTCCTTTAAAAAATATTAATATTATAAAACTTTTTCTGATATAAATTTTGCAATCTCAGCAACATTACAATTTTTAACAAAATCAAACTTAACTTTTCCAAGTCCTGAAAACCACACCTCTAATTCTGAGTCTAAATCCAAACTACCCGCAGTCTCAACTGAGAAAGCTTGAATTTTACTGTATGGCAAAGATGAATAGTCTTTCTTTTTGCCAGTAATACCTTGAATGTTTATAGATATAATTCTTTTGTTTGTAAAAACCACGCCATCTCTAAAACTTTGAAATGTCCATATGATTTCTTCATCTTTAACAAGCATAGGTGAAATTTGTGATAAAAATATAGAATTATCTTCTTTATCCAATCTTGAAAAAATACCTTTTTGTTCGAAATCTATCATATAATCTCCTTGTATAAAATAAAAATGCCCTAACGCTAATCGCATTAGGACGATGAACTCTCACCGCGGTGCCACCTAATTTGTTGAGATTTCTCAACCACTTTAAAAACTGCAACCTAAAGGTTGTTTTTAAGACTGGGAAGCGTCTTTCACTAAGAGCGTATTGATAAGTTCTCACTATCCTTATCTCACTTTGAACCGTTTTCTTAATTACTCTTTTCCGTAATCATCTTAATGTTTAAATCTTATCACAAGAAAATCAACAAGTCAAGATTTTTAAACAATTTAAATACTTATTTTTTACTATTGCAAATTTTATTTTAATACATCAAACTAATTATAGCATATTTATAAAAAATGACATTAAAATATTGACTAAGTCTTTTTTATTTGTTAAAATGCGAATGTGTGTATTAGCAATTAATCTACTAATAAAAATAAAAGTAAAGTGAACACCACTTGTTCACTTGCTTATGTGGAAAAACAAATAGCGCACAACCTTGGTAAAATTAAAATGAGCAAATTTTAAACTTAAAAAATTATCTAAAAAAATCACTATGCTGGCATAGCTCAGTAGGTAGAGCACTTGCTTGGTAAGCAAGAGGTTCGGCGGTTCGAGTCCGCTTGTCAGCTCCATAAAAATGAACCCTTATAACCATCTATAAAAAAGGTGATTTTAAGGGTTTTTTGTTTTTAAATTTTTCCACAAATTTTCCACACAAAAAAATATTTACTGTCAAAAACGGAAGCAAATACTGTCAAAAAAATCAATGAAAAAAGACCAAAATTCGATCAACTCAACTTTCGGTCTAAAACGGTTAAAAACTCCTTAAAAACACCCTAAATGGTGTCAACTGGTGTCAAACTACTGTCAATTACTGTCAGCTTAATTTTGTAAATTTTATACTGCTTGTAATTTCTTTGTAATTTCAACAAAAAATTCTTTGCTCCACAAATCAAGTTTTGATTTGTCTCTAACAAATGGTAAAACATCTTCTTTAGCTTGTTTGAAGTCAATATTTGAAAATCTTTCATTCAATAATGATTTCAAATTTTCGATTGTTAAGTTGTAATCTTCGTTAATAGCTTTTGATTGAACTAATTTTGCTTTTAGGTTTTGTAAATTAACCTTTGCACCGATAGACAAGAAGAAAATGTAATCATAAAAATCTCTGCCTTTGATTCTATATTTCCAATCTCTGCACAAACATGCATGTATTTTGCCTGCAAAAAGTGAGGATAAATCATATAGTTTTACTTGATATGGAGATGGCAATAATCCAAATTTAGTTTCATAAGTAGCTCCTGTAGGTGGATTTATATCTATCTCAAATTTTATTCTGATTAATTCATCTCTTTGTATCAAATTGGCTTCTTGACTATTTTCATAGAAAGATAAAATTAGTTCTTTTGTATTACCTTTTAAAAACGCAGATTTGATATTAGAATCAGCAGACTTCTCTTTCTCTGCTGCATTAAAATTTAAACCTAATGACTTTGTCTCGTTTTCAATATAAGGAAAATATTTAGTTATATCAAAATCTGGATTTGTAGTAATCAAAGAAAAATCCAAGTCTTCACTAAATCTGTCCAAACCATAGAATATTCTTAAAGCTGTTCCGCCATAAAAGGCAGCTTCTTTAAAAAAACCGCCACGAGCTAAACCACAAAGAACCACTTCTTGGACAATCTCTTTAATTGCATTTTTCTTATCATTGATATTGTTAATTTGATATTTAGATAACATTTGACTTAGTACTTGTTGCATTTTATTTTTCTCCTTTAATAAATTTTGCAAGTAAATTTAAGTTTGTTGAGCGGTATAGTGGTGCAAGTTTTAAGATGTCTTGCTTGTTTAATTCGTTAAACCTATCTTCATCAATTCTTAAATCTTCAAATAGCATTTGTTGTAATTCCTTCACAGTTTTAACAGGTGATATTGTGTAAAGTTTATCGCAAAGCGCCTTTTCAGGCGTTGCCACCTGATAAGTATAGTCACCATCTCTAATAACTATAACACCTAGACTAAACACATCTTTCGGGACATCTCGATAAATAAATGTTCCAAATCTGTTTGTGTACGTTTTAATTTTCTTTTTATTGAAAGTTGCGCATGTAATTGTATCATAAATTGCTTCTGGTATTAAACCTCGATAATGTAAAACATAGTCAAATGATATATACGATGGTCCATAAATAAACTGTGCAAGTCTAGGTCCAAAAGCATTAGGGTCGGTTTCATAAATTCCCTTTACTAAAGGAAATAACTTTCTATTCTTGACATCTCTTGCAATTCGCCCCTTTGGGTCAACAAGATTACTATAATGTTCTTTTAGTTGTTGAGTGGTAAAAATCATAATATTTCCTCCAGATAGTTGTATATTATCACACTTTCTGGAGAAAATCAACAATTTCACAAAATATTTTCTCCAAATAGTTGTGTTTTT
>CAZTNT010000019.1:0-14665 GCA_964614965.1 uncultured Lachnospiraceae bacterium
TTACTGATTGTTATAGATTTGTCAACCCTGAAAAAGTTGAATATACTTGGAGAAGCTATCGTTCAAGATATGATGAAAATTATAATAGTTGGAAATATAGAATAGATTATATTTTAGTGTCAGATGGTTTAAATTCGCAAATAGAAGAATGTAATATTCTTGATTTGCCTTATAGCGACCATCTTCCTGTCGTATTAAATATAAAGGATTAATTATGAAAATTAAGAACAAGTTAGAAAGTTATAATAAAATTATTGAATTGGGATTAAATCGTTTTCCTGAAAAGATTTTCAAATCATCTCAATTAAATGAAGTTCAAGATTTTATCAATACATACCCTGCTAATTATTATGCGATAAGGGATAAATCCAAAGCTGGTGGTGTTTTCAAATTAAAGGTTGAACCTGAAAATATCTTAAATGAAGTTGCTGGATATGATTTATTTTCTATAAATGTTAGTTCTTATAACTATATTGATAATCAATTATTGGTTGGAGAAATATTTATTTCAGGAACAAGTGTAAATGCAATACTTTCAACGAATAGCAGATATTCAGTAAGAGATGCTATTAGAAATCCAGACTTTAACTTTATGACAAATATTTTTGATGATAAAACACTTAATCAAATTCCCTTTTTTGATGAGGTCTATAAATATATTGTAGATAACAAACTACAAAACACTATTGTAGAATTTGCCTATTTTGATAAACCGGTTGGGATAAATAAAGAAAACATCGTAGTTTATGAATTACGTACAGAATATTAATGAAAAAACAAGTCATATTTTTTAGACTTGTTTTCACTAGTGTCAAAAGTTATAACTCTTACGTGCTTTTTTTATGGTTTATAATTGAATTTTTGTGATTTTATATTGTACAAGTCCAGCAGGAGTTTTAATCACAGCAATTTCATCCACTTTTTTACCCATAAGACCAGCACCAATTGGAGACACATTGCTTATCATTCCATTTAATGGGTCTGAATCAGTGTCACCAACAATGGTATATTCAAAATTTTGTTTTGTTTTCATGTTAGTGATGCTAACCTTACAACCAACGCCAACTTTCTTTGTGTCAACTTTGTTAGGGTCAATAATAACAGCTGATTTAAGTTTGTTTTCAAGGTCAAAAATTTCGGCTTCAGTGCTTGCTTGTTCTTCACGTGCAATGTCATATTCGCTGTTTTCACTCAAATCACCATAACTTCTTGCTTCTGCAATTTTGTTTGCAACTTCTTGTCTTCTTATTGTTTTTAAATAATTTAAACGTTCAACAGTTTTGTCATATCCTTCTTGAGTCATAAAAGTCTTTTCATCCATAATTTTAATCTCCTTTAATTTATAATTTTATGTTTGTTGTTTATTTCTATGTTTTAGGTAATTTATTCTTACAACAAAATAGTTGCAATAGATAACTATCGCAACAGTTTGTTTTTTCTTAAACTACGTGTCATTATAACATTTGAATTACTTTACTGTCAAGAAAAATTACAATTTTTTAACAGTTTCTTCAAATGTTTTTTTGATTATTTCTGTACCCTGCATTCCAAGAGAGAATCCATATTCATTTTTAATTAAATAATCAACTGAAATTTTTCCAACTGAGTAGCCGTAAGATCTATCAAAAGCTGTTGGTCTTCCACCTCGTTGTATATATCCTAATATATGTGGACGAAATTGAAATTTGCATTTTTCTTGCAAAATTGTTGCAAGTTCATTGCAATCCACACAATCTTCTCGAACTAAAACAACAGTAGGTAAATGGTTTTCGCTATGAGTTGCTTTAATTTTCTTAACCAAAGAATTTAAATCAAAATCCTTATGCTTAACCACTAATTCAGAGTGGAGGGCAAGGGATGCTGCATCAATCAAATCATCACATTCTCTGCCCATAATTTTAACCACACCGCCATAATTGAAAGCAGAAAGCGATTCTGAAATTTTGTCAACAGCATCAACAATGTTGTTCAATGCAGTATTATAACCTATTGTGTAAGAAAAATTCAAATCATTGTCTATTGTTCCAGGAAGAGAAATTGTTTTGATTCCAGCATCTCTAAGTTCCATTGAACCACGAATGGTTCCGTCGCCACCAATAACAATTAATGCGTCAATTTTGTTGTTTTTTAAATTTGTGAGTGCTTTTTTAAAATAAGTTGGTTTTAAAAATCTTGGACTGCGACTACTTTTTAAAAGGCTTCCTCCTGAGTTAATTTTTCCATCAAGCATATTAAAATTAATTTCAACAAAATTATTGTCTATCAAACCGTCATAGCCACCAATAAAACCAACAAGAGTTATTTTATTTTCTTGGCAAGCTGAATAAATGCCATAAATGGCAGAATTCATGCCCGGAGCATCTCCGCCACTTGTTAATACTGCAATTTTTTTAATTTTCATATAACCCCCAACTAAAAATTAAAAGTAAGTTCAAATCTTATAATCCTTTAAAAATCTCTATAATAATTATAGCTTTTTAAAACTTTTACAAACTTTTAAAAATCTCTATAATAAATTTATCAAAAGTTACTTCTTCAATGAAATCGTCTTGTTTAAATGTGCAAATGCCAAAAACATTAAAGTCATAAACATGTTTGTCCAACAAAACAGGTGTAGGGATGTTAAGTTGATGACAAAGATTTGCAAGCATATCAAAAAATGTTGTGGTTTCAGTGTCCACTTTAACAGTTTTACTTTTTGAAATTTTTTCGTTACTAACAACTTTTCCCCAGATTTTGATCATACACTTATATTTTATTCCAATTATAGAAAAAAAGCAAATTATTTCGTTGCAATAAAAAATTTTAATCTAAAATTAATATAAAAGAATCTTAAGCATAAATTCATTTTATTTGACAAATAAATTTAAATTTAATAATATATTTTTATGAATAATTTAGTTTCGTTGGAATATTTAAATGATTATAACATTGATGAATTAAAAGTTGCAATAGAAAATGGGTTTCAAAGGTTGGGAGTTAAAGGTCATTTTAAACAACAAATGAAAGTGTTAATTAAAGTTTGTTTGCCAGATGCTGTTTCTCAAGACTTGGCTGAAACGACCAATCCGGCTGTTGTTATAGCATTAGTTGATTATTTATCAAGTATGGGAGTAAAATGTATTGTTGCTGACAGCCCAGAAAAAAAATATACTGATTCATATCTAAGCTCTGTGTATCTTAACACTGGAATGCTTGAAATGGCAAATTTAACAACTTGTGAATTGAATCATGATCTAAAAACATTTGATGTGGAAGTTCCAAATGGTGTTAAAACAAAAGGAATTAAACTTTTGGATGTTGTAAATCAAGTTGATTTAATAATTAACATTGGGAAACTTAAATTTGATGACGAAATGGGTTATCTTGGTGCAACTTCAAATTTATTTGGCTTGATTCCAGGGCAAATGAAAGATTTGGTTTTAAACAGATTTTCAACCCTGAGTGATTTTAATGATTACATAATTGATATCTACGAAACATTGAAAGATAAAATTGTTTTAAACATTTTGGATGGAGTGGTTGCTCTAGAAGCTAATAAAACGCAAAGAATGTTAAATGTTTTGGCTTTGAGCGAAAGTGCTTATGCAATCGATGCTGCAATTTTTGATATTTTAAATGTTAAATATGAACACACAATTTTAAAACAAGCGCAAAATCGTGAATTGTTTAATTTTGACAAAGCTTATAAATTAATAGGAGAAAAAATTGACAAATTTAAAGTTGATGATTTTTCTCTTGTTGATTTTGACAATCACACAGAAATCAAACAAAAAAAAGGCTATTTTAACTCGCATCAACAACGACCAACAATCGATAAAAACAAATGTAAAGGTTGCAAAATATGTAGTAAAATTTGCCCAACGAATGCAATTATGATGAAGTACGATAATCGTGGTGAGTTATACGCGGAAATTGACTATAAAAAGTGTATTTTCTGTAACAAATGTATCACAGCATGCCCTTATAGTGTAGTTGAATTAAAAAAACCAATTGGCTATAAAGTTATGATGAGAGAAATTGAAAAACATAATAAATAAACTTGATTTGATTGCTTTTGCTAAACGCACTCATTTTGGCATAATGTCATCCTGAGCGGAGTTTACGGAGTCGAAGGATCCCCTAAACGAAGTGAAGAATGAATAATGAAGAATTGTGGATTATTTAAAATATAACATGAAGTTCCGTGTTCTGATTATGGGATGTTTCGACTGCACAAACAAGTTTGTTCCGCTCAACATGACATTTAAATATATTATCATGATTACTATTGTAATCACAACAACCCAAAGAATAACAATCAATATTTTAATATGCATAAAAAAAGGCAAACAATAAAAACTATAATTAACTTAGGAGAATTATATGTTTAGATTGGTTGCTTTTATTTTTACCTGTTTGGGTGGATTGAATTGGCTTATGATTGGAGCGCTTCAATATGATTTCATTGCTGGAATTTTTGGCACTCAAGCCAATGTTTTTAGTCGTATTATTTATGTGTTTATTGGTTTTTGCAGTATGTATATTTTGGTTGTCACATTGTTTTCAAAGGGGCGACTTAAATTGTTTGGCTATAAAAAGAAAAAACCAACAGTAAAAAAAGAAGAAGTGGAAGAATTTTAAAACTTTCTCTTTTTCTTTTTTTGACAACAAATTTTCTTTACACAAATTTTAATTTATGATAATATAAAATCGTAGGGGTAAACAAATAGAGAAATAAAAACATTTCTTTTTTCTGTTTATCTTTTTTGTTAAACTAAGGAGAAATTATGAATATTGAAGTTGCCGCAAGTACAAAAATGGGTTATGTTGCTGAGAAATTTGAGTTAGACCAATTTGGTGGAAGTTCTGCAGGTGTTTGTTATATGCCACTAGATTTTAAAGCTCTAAAAAATGAGGATATAGAAAAAACATTTAGTAGAAGTGATAGAACTAAGGGAAGTGGACATCATAGCGTATTTGGTCATTCAAGAATTACCTTTGACCTTGAAAATATTCCAAAATTATTTGCAATGTTGCTTAATAACGAAAAAGTTTTTGATACAAGCGAGAAATCAGCAAGATACACAAAAATGGAACTAACCGGCATTGAAAAATATCTTTATGATAAATGGAATAATAAATTAGTGAAAATAATAGCAGAAAAATATGGTCACCTAAATTATTTTGATGAAAGAAGAATTAAAAAGCTTGCCATGGAAAATGCAAGATATTTTACATCAGTTATGACACCAACATCAATGAGACACTCTATCAGTTATCAACAACTAAATTATATGTGTGGTTGGATGCAACAATTTGAACATTGCAATAATCCAATTTATAAAATGCTTGCGCCAACAGCAAATGAATTCGTTCAAAGAATGGAAGATTTGGGTTATTTGGATAAGGACCTTATGGATGATGGAAAAGATAGAGAATTTTCACTTATTGGAAAACGTGTGCGTCAGGAACAATTTGGTGAATGTTATTCTGTGAACTATAAAGGAAGTTTTGCAATGCTCGCACAAGCACAACGTCACAGAACTTTGCATTATGAAATGATGTTGGATGAAAACCCTGAATATTTCATTCCGCTAATATTGCAAGATAATCCATATTTGGTTGAAGAGTGGTTAAGAGATATGGAACAAGTGGAACACTTGCTTCCACAAGGTCAACTTTTGAATATCAACGAACGTGGTGACTATGAAAACTTAATTTTGAAAGCAAAAGAAAGACTTTGCACTGCAGCTCAACTTGAAGTTATGCGCAACACTCAATACACAATTGAGAGAATTATTAAAAACACGGATAACGATTTTGTTCGTCGTGACCTTGAAAAAATTAACACTGGTGCACGCTGCACAAGTGGATTTAAATGTGCAACCCCATGTGCATTCAAAGAAGGCATTGATTTATCTAGACTTATATAATCTCGAATTGTTGCTTTTGCTAAACGTCAACACTAAGTCGCAAAAGCAATCAATCCTCGATTGTCATCCTGAGCGAAGTCGAAGGATCCCATAACGCGAAGCACTACGTTTTGATTATGGGATGTTTCGACTTCGTTATACTTCGCTCAACATGACATATATAAGAAAAAGGAGTGATTATGAAACAAGAACAATTGGAACAAATGTCATATAGTCAATATTCTGCATGGTTAGAGAATTTATATATGAAAATTCCAAAAGATATAGGTTTTCTTACATATGATGAAGCAATTAAATTTGCAAAAAAAGAAAGAATTTTGAGAGATAAAGAGCAAAAATCATTAATTAATAAAATTCTAGGTAAATTAAATTTGATTCCTTGCAATTCAAAACACACATATGAAGATTATGATTTGGCTTTGACTTTGATGAATTTTATGAATAAAAAAATATTAACGATAGAGGATATGCGTGTAGCATTAAAGCCAGATTTCTATGAAGAATTTTTTGAAAAACCATTGTTATACTATCATACATTCCTTTTTAGTTATGAAGATCTTGATAAATTAAATAGAAAAGAATATAAAGAATTTAAACAAAAAGAAAAAGAACTTTTTCAAAAAGCAATTCCACCATATGGTAATTTTAATTTTGTTGAAATTAAATATAATTAATTAAAAATAATAAAAATGCCGAAAAATACTATTTTATAGTATTTAGTTAATATTTTTAAATGAATTAAAAAAATAGAATAATTTATTTAAATGAATAAAAAACCACATTAATTTTGTGGTTTTTTTATGTTTTAATAAACTTGAAAAATTAGAAATTTAATAAAAATATTACTTGAAAAACTTTCAAGTGAGGTATTTGAAAAATTTAATAGAATATTGAAAATTTTGTGATATAATTTTTGTGTACTTAGGAGGATTTATATGGAAATTACTTTTGGTGCGTTTTTAAAACAAAAACGACAAGAAAAAAATTTAACGCAAAAAGAATTAGCGAAATTATTGTTTGTGACTGAATCCGCAGTTAGCAAATGGGAAAAAGATGTTGCGCATCCGGACATAACATTGCTTCCTAAACTAAGTGAAATTTTAGGAGTAACTGAACATGAACTCATTACAGCAAGCATAGACAAGCACTCAAGAGAAGAAAAAGTTCAAGCAAAGAAATGGAGAACACTCAGTTTTTCTTGGAGTTTGTTCTTTTACATTTCTTATGCAATAGCACTTATTCCTTGCTTTATTTGTGACTTGGCAATCAACAAAGGTTTAACTTGGTTTTGGATTGTTTTGTCTGCACTTGTTCTTTCATTCACATTCACAAATCTTCCAAAACATATCAAAAAACATAAGCTGATTTTTGTGCCCCTATCTGAGTTTCTCGCATTAACCTTGCTACTTGGTGTTTGTTGCTTATACTCAGGCGGGAATTGGTTCGGTGTCGCTTCATTGTCAGTTTTATTTGGTTTGATTGTAATCCTTATGCCAATATATATTTCTAAATACAAAATCTTTGAAAAGATTAGAAATTTTAATGACTTTGTTTCTGTTGGAATTGATTTCGTTTTACTCAATATTTTACTTGTTGTGATTGACTTATTCTCAGTTTCAAATAGCTACACTGACAATCATTGGTATTTTAAAATTGCATTTCCAATAACACCAATTTGTTATATAATAATAAGCGTGTTAATGGCTGTGAGATTCTTAAAAATCAACAAGTTGTTAAAAACAAGTGTTATTTTGTTCTTAATTGATTTAATGTATCTTGTGCCACCATTCCTTAAGTTAAAAAACTCAGAACTCCAAAAAGAACTATCTCACGATGCCAACATTTTCAAAGCGCATTTTTCTCGTTGGATTCCAGAAGTTACATTAGACCAAAACATTCACGCAATAATCGCTTTAACCTTACTAGGAGTAGGAATAATGTTGTTAATTGGTGGTTTGATCTTACGCTTCAAAAGAAAACAAGCTAATTAAATAAAAAATCCACAATCATTGTGGATTTTTTTACACTTGAACAAAAATGTTTGCTTTATCTAGAATTGTTTCAAGTTCGTAAATTAAACTTTCACGAACGGTGACGAGTGTGTTCAATTTAAAGGCTTGATTTGTTCCTGTATCTTTAATATAAACCTCGTCAATGCCGTTATAGTCACTTAAAATTTTCTTAACAGCATCGTGAATAATACCGTCACTAACATTATATTTTAACCATAATTTTTTAGGTTTTACAACTTCAACTTCATCATAATTGTTTTGATTTTCTTCTGTTGATTCAGTGTTTTCATGGCTATCCATAAGTTCAATGTTGTCCGCAGTTATTGTTGGTTTTTCGCCATCACGAAGAGAGAAGCGACCTTTAATTGCAACAAGAGCGTCAGCAGTTAAAATGTCTTTAAACTTATCAAACACTTTAGGGAAAACAACAACTTCAAAACTTCCAGTTAAATCTTCAATTCCAACGAAAGCCATTCTTCCGCCAGACTTGGTTTGAATAACTTTTAAGTTTGCAATAACACCACCGCAAGTTACCACGTCACCATTTTTAAGTCCTTTATATAACTCTTCTTTTTCTTCAAGCATTGCATCGAACGAATTGTCGCTTTCGAATTCTTCCTCGTCATCAGTAACACTTGGAAGGAAAGAAGAGTCGAATGTAAAGTTTTTGATTGTGTCCATAAAACTATCAAGTGGGTGACCTGATAGATATGTGCCAGCAATTTCTTTTTCATATTGAAGCTTGATTGTGTTTGCAAATTCATTAAGGTTAGGAATTTCACTTTCTTCAATGAGCTTAGTATCTTCAATGATGTCACCAAACAAATTCATTTGTCCGTCCATTGCTTTCTTTTTTCTTTCTAAGCATCTATCAACCATGATAGAGAAGATTGCCATAAGTTGACTTCTTGTTTTGCCAAAGCAATCAAAAGCACCTGTTTTAATCAATGATTCAATACATCTTTTGTTCAATGCTTGTGGAGTTGCACGCCAAATGAAATCATTAAAGTCTCTGTATGTTCCATTTTCTTCACGTTCTTTAATAATATCTTCCATAACAGAAACACCAACGTTTTTAAGTGCAGAAAGACCAAATAAAATAGATTTTCCGTCGGTTGTAAAATAAACATCACTTTTGTTAATGTCTGGTGGTAAAACCTCAATTTTTTCTTGTTTTGCGTAGGCAATGTAGTGAGTTAATTTTTCGATGTTTGTGATTCTGTCATTCAAAGTTGCTGTGATAAACTCAGGTAAATAATAGTTTTTCAAATATGCAGTTTGGTAGGTAAGAAGAGAGTAAGCTGCAGCGTGAGATTTGTTGAACGCGTAGGACGCAAACGCTTCCATTTCATTCCAAATTTTGTTTGCAATTTCTTCGCTAACACCATTGTTAACTGCACCTTTAATTGGAGCGTTATATTTTCCATGGTCATCAGTGTATGCTTCTTTACCATAAAGGAAAGCGTCTTTCCATTTAAGCATTTCAGCAAGTTTTTTCTTACCCATGGCACGACGAATCATATCTGCTTGACCAAGCGTGAAACCAGCCATTTCCTGACAAATTTTCATAACTTGTTCTTGATAAACAATACAACCATACGTAACCTTCAAAATAGGCTCAAGAATAGGGTGGTCGTAAGTTGTGTCTTCTGGGTGATGCTTGTTGTGAACGTAACGTGGAATGCTGTCCATTGGGCCAGGTCGATAGAGCGACACGGCAGCCACAATATCTTCTATGCATGATGGTTGAAGTTCTTTCATGAACTTTTGGAAACCGCCCGATTCAATTTGGAAAATTCCTTCTGTGTTACCAGTAGAAATAAGTTTGAATACGTTAGGGTCGTCATAAGTGCAATTTTCAAAATCAATGTCAATGCCGTAATTTTTCTTAACTAATTTTTTAGTTTCTTCAATGTCGGTTAAATTTCTAAGCCCCAAGAAATCCATTTTAAGGTGACCTAAATGTTCCATATCTGCACCTTCAAATTGAGTGGTGATATCATCACCATTTCGAGCGAGTGGAACATGTTTGTCAAGAATATCAGCACCAATGATAACACCACAAGCGTGGGTCGAGCTTTGACGTGGGAAATCTTCCACTTTCATTGCAATGTCAATCATTTTTTTAACTTGCGGATCTGAGTTGTACATTTCGACCAATTCTGGAACAACATAAACAGTTCCAAAATCTTTGTCTCCTTCTTTTGGAATGTGAAACCCAAAAGCTTTAGGTATGATTGGACTTTTATACATTGGAATCATCTTTGTGATTTTGTCACAAGTGTTGTAAGGTACACGCATAACACGACCAACATCTTTGATTGCGTTTTTAGCTTTCATTGTTCCAAATGTGATAATTCTTGCAATTCTATCTTCACCATATTTTCGTTTAACGTAATCCACAACTTCTTCACGACGGTTATCTTGGAAGTCAATATCAAAATCCGGAGCAGTAACGCGTTCAGAGTGCAAAAAACGTTCAAAAATCAAATCAAATTTAAGTGGATCAATGTTTGTGATCCCGATTGCATAAGCAATGAGAGAACCAGCCCCAGAGCCACGCCCTGGACCAACTGAAATTCCCATGTTGCGAGCAGCATTAATGTAATCCCACACAATAAGGAAATATTCAATAAATCCTTGTTTTTCAATTACGGCCATTTCACTTGCAACACGAGCACGAATAATGTCTGTGTAGCCACCATAGCGACGTTCAACACCTTTATCAATAAGATTAATAAAATATTCTTTTGGAGTGTTACCAACTTGTTCGTTGTAACCACCTTCTGGAACATATTTAGGGAAGAGATAGTGGCCATATTCAAAGCCATAATTACATTTTTCTGCAATTTCCAAAGTGTTATTAAGAGCTTCTTCATCATTAGGAAGTCCAGCAAGCATTTGGTCATAAGTTTTCAAATAAAATTCATTTGTTGAAAACTTCATTCTGTCAGGGTCATCAACAAATTTTTGCATTGCAACGCACATCAAAACATCTTGCATTTCATCATCATCTTGCATGAGATAGTGCACGTCGTTTGTTGCAACAAGTTTAATGTTAAACTTTTTTGAATATTCTCTTAATTTGTTATTAACAATTTCTTGTTCAATAATTCCATTGTGCTGAATTTCCAAATAATAATCTTCACCAAACAAGTTTTTAAACCAAAGAATCAATTCTTCTGCTTTTTCAAATTGTTCATCAAGAATAAGTTTTGGAACGTCACCAGCAAGACATGCAGAAAGGCAAACTAAACCTTCATGATATTTTTCAAGAGTCTTGTAGTCAATTCTTGGTTTATAATAAAAACCATCGCGGAAAGCAATGGTGTTGAGCATGCTTAAATTTTTGTAACCCTGCTCATTTTTAGCGAGCAACACAAGGTGAGAGAACTTTTGTTTACCTTTTTTAACGGTTAAATCGTCATCAACATAAAATTCAGTTCCGAAAATTGGCTTAATTCCAGCTTCTTTACAGGCATCAAAAAATCTTGTTGCACCAAACATATTACCATGGTCAGTGATTGCAACTGCTGGCATGTTATATTCCTTTGCAAGTTTAACCAATTTTTTAATTCTTGCCGCACCATCAAGCAATGAAAATTCAGTGTGCACGTGCAAGTGTACAAAAGGTTTCATTTCGGGCTTGTTTGTTTCTTCCATTTGTTTTTCTCCTGTAGTTAATTTTCCCCTTTAAGTTTTTTATAAATATCAATGATTTTATCAAGTCTATATTTAATTCCTGCACGACTAATTTTGCTTCCAAGAAGTGTTCTTAGTTCATTCAGGGAAACATCAGGATTAGCAATTCGAGCGAGAGCAACAACGCGCAGACTTTCATCAAGATAGTCAATAGAGTAGTTATCAACAATATAGTTAATAGCTTCAAGCTGCAAATTGCTTGCATTAAGCGTTTTATCAAGGTTTGATTCAAAACAATTATTTTGTCTATTAACATTGTTTCTCATTTCACGAATAGCTAAACTGTTTTGAATATCAAGAGCGGTGTAGGTTGCGCCAAGAGTTACAAGTAAATCACTTATGACATTGCTGTTTTTTGTGTAGATTACAAAATTTGATTGTCTTTTAATTTTCTTTAAGTCAAAATCGTGTATTTTCAAGAGTTCCAAAATAACTTCTGCCGTATGTTCATCTCTAATAACGAATTCAAGATTATAACCTTTAGAATTTTCGTTGTTGTCTTGATTGTAATAAAATCTGCCATTCATTAAGAAGAATGATTTAAGAAGAGTTAATTTGTCACATTCTTCAGTGAAAAGAGCCAAATCTAATTTGGTTTTAAAGTTTAAATCAATTAACATTCCATAAATATTTCCAATCAAACACAAAAAACCATCCCAACAATTAATTTCAATGTTGGGATAGAAATTTGCAACAACTTTTGTTACTTTTTCTAAAACATTAGATTGGGCATTTATGATAAGATTTGTTTTATCTTTATTGATTTGAGAAGAAAGAACAACAACATTGAGAAAAGCATGACTGCAACAAGTGTTGTTAGGAATAGTATTAAGTATTTGTTGTTTGCAGTCAACCATTTGTTAGCTCCTTTTAGTTCTTTTTTCTTTTTTTAATTTTGGAAGTTGATTGTAATTTACAATTGCGCTGTCTGGAATTCTAAGGCGAAGGCAAGCTTCAAGTCCACGATGGCATTCACCAACACGGTTAGGTGAGTGGGCATCACTGTTAATCACGAATTTACAACCCAATTCATAGCATTTCAAAATTTCTTTATCGCTCATTCCAAGTCGTTTTCCATTTAGTTCAATCAACGTATTGGTTTCTTTGGCAACACGAGCTACTTTCTCAACATCTACCTTGCAAGCATGATTAAGGTGAGTTAAAATGTCAATGTCGTACTTTCTCATTGCGTTAATGTAAGCATTAGTGTTCTTTTCGCGTTGTTTTTTGCTGGTGTGGTGGAATAATTCACACAAAATGTTTTTGAACACGAATTTTAATTGTTCACGCCTTGTTGTTGATTTAACAAGACGATGGAAACCTAAGAGAAGAATGTCCAAATTGTCCATATCTTCTGGAACAATGTCAATGTCACCATTGCTTGAAATTAAGTTTGCTTCAACACCCAACAAAACATCAATAGGATACATTTCCTTTGCATCCTCAATTTTTTCTTTAACAAGTGGAATGTCTTTTCTTCTAACACCATAAAGTTTTTGATTAAAACCATGGTCAGTGATTGCAATTTGAGCAAGCCCCTTTTCATATGCAACACGAACATTGTCTTCAATTGTTCCTTTTCCGTGGTTTTTGCGTGAAAACTTGGTGTGGGTGTGATAATCTGCAAGAAGTGCCATTTAATTCTCCTTTTTTATCTATTTTACTGCAAAACAACCAAAACATTTATTGTTTAACAATAAAAAGCCATTAAAATCTTTCAACTCATTATATCACTAAAAAAAAAATAAATCAATCGAAAACCTTTTCCCTTTATGTTTTATTTTTAAAAATTAAAAATACTTTTCATCAGTTGACAAATTTTGAGTTTATGATATAATGGAAATAGGAGATAATATGAAAAACAATAAATTAGCATATTCATTAATGGCAATTTCATTTTTATTGGGTATTGGTGTTGCAATTCCGTTTGGCGGAGCAATTGCAATGACATCAATTGCATTAGGTTCAATTGGGTGTGTTTTAAGTTATGTTTTCTTGTCTGAACCTAAGAAAAGAGAAACTGAACAAGAAAAACAACCAAAACAATTTTTAAATGTTGGCACTGCTGAAAAGAATGAAGAAACAAAAAAAACATATCAAAGATTACATTCTGTTAACAGTAATGTGACATTTAAAGGTAATCATAAAATTTATAAGCAAAATGAAGATAACCTAGATGATGGATTATCGATATAAAAAAGAGCAGATTGCTCTTTTTTTTAATATTCCACGAATTCGATTTCGGGGGTTAGGTCTTCGTTGGTGGCGGTTTTAACTTTTTGTTGAATAAGTGAGATGAGTTTTTTAACATCTTTGCTGGTGGCGGAATTAGAGTTGACAATAAACCCTGCGTGTTTTGTGGAAATTTCTGCGCCACCAACTTTTGTTCCCTTAAGCCCTAATTCATCAATCACTTTTGCTGGAATAATGTTGCCACGTTTAAACACACTTCCAGCGCTAGGGAAGTCGAGTGGTTGAGTGGTTTTCTTTTTTTCAACTGCTTCTTTAATTCGCTTTTGAATTAAAGTTTGTTCGTCAACTTTAAGTTTTAACTTAACTCTTGTGATAATATAATCACCAGATTTAAATAGGGAAGTGCGGTAACCGAATTTACATTCGTCATGGCCTAGTTTTAACTTTTTTGTTAAATCATCTTTATGGTAACATTCAACATATTCAACGTAGTCACTAAAGTTAGTGTCAAAAGCACCAAGCGAATTCACTACAGCACCTCCAGCTGTTGAAGGTATTCCAGCAAGTCGTTCAAACCCAAAAAGTGAGCGAGCGCAACACTTCATGATTAGGTTTGTTACATTAACACCGCTGTCAACGTATACAAAGTGAGAAGTGTCATCCTGAGCGTAGTCAGCGGTACGTAAACGTCCTTGGCTGTCATCCTGAGCGTAGTCGAAGGATCCCATTGAATTTCTTGTCACTTCGTTTAGGGGATGTTTCGGCTTCGTTACACTTCGCTCAACATGACAGAATGTATTATCCTTCGCTGTCATCCTGAGCGTAGTCGAAGGATCCCCTAAC
>CAZTNT010000020.1:0-14351 GCA_964614965.1 uncultured Lachnospiraceae bacterium
GTTCTTGCAATATTTAATGGCAATGTTGCCTTTACCACTCATCCATTGGGAATGATTGCAATTTATATGCTTAGCATGTTTTTGGAATTGATTATCTATTCATTAATAGCAATGTTACTATCTGTCTTGTTTAAATCAGATTTGATGTCTATGACAGTTTTACTTGTTATTTATCTCTTAAATATAATTATGCCAATATTTGTTCAAGGAACGAATACTTGGCTTGCATATTATCCATTCTCTCACATTTCTTTATATTCATTATTTGGAAGCGCAGTTTATGGAGATTCTCAAAACCTATTTAATTTAATATTTGGTGCAAAAATCTACGCAAGCTCACATGTCGCATTAACAATAAGTATGATTTTACTAATATCATTAATAATAGGAATAATAGCAGTAAAATTATTCAAAAGAAAAGAACTTTAAGATGCAAAAAAGGACTTATTTAAGTCCTTTTTTCTATACTTGATGTTTTGCAATTTCACCTGTTGCAAGTTCATCACAACGATTATTATATTTGTTGTCTGCATGTCCTTTAACTTTAATCCATTCAATTTTGTGAGTGTTGTTAAACTCTATTAATTTTTGCCATAATTCAACATTGGCAACTGGCTTTTTATTGGCATTTTTAAAACCATTCATTTGCCAAGAAATAATCCAACCTTCATTAAATGCATTAACTAGATATGCGCTATCGCTATATAGTTCAACTTCGCATGGCACTTTTAATTTATCTAATGCCATGATTGCAGCAGTAAGTTCCATTTGATTGTTTGTTGTGTTTTCAGCATACCCACTGATTTCTTTCATTGTGTCACCATGGAACAACACCGCTCCCCAACCACCAACTCCAGGATTACCACTGCAAGCACCATCTGTATATATTATGACTTTGTTAGTTTTAATTTCATTTGATTTTTCTTCCAAATCAATTTCTTCGTAAAGTATTGAATATAGAGCTAAATCGTATCTAGTGTGCGTGTTATTAAATGATCCTGCCTTTCTCAGAACACCTTCAAAAGTCATTCCCGCACGTTTCATAACATTGCCACTTTTGTCGTTTTGCGTGTCATGCCTACAAATAATTCGTTTTGCTATCTCTTTTGATTTGATATAGCTAAATGCGCCTTTAAGCGCTTCTGTCATATATCCAAAACCCTGATATCTAGGGTTCAAAACATATCCTATTTCTAAACTTCCCTCATTTCTAGCTTTGTAGTCCATAAATCCAATTGAACCAATAACTTTATTTTCACTTTTTAATTCCATTGCATAATCATTATCAATTTTTTCTTGTTTATATTCTTCTAGCAAAAACTTAATTCGATCAAGAGCAGTTTGTTCATCTTTGTATGTTGGCCAACTTAAAAACTTTGTGACATTGTCATCACTTGCATATTCATACAAATCTTTATAATCTTTTTCTTGCCAATGTCTTATGATCAATCTTTCTGTTTCGTAAATGATTTTCATACTTTCTCCTAATTAAATTATAGCACATATAAACATAATTTCAAATAAAAAAAGCACTAATTAAGTGCTGAATATGGCAGGGGAGACGCGATTCGAACACGCAACCAATGGTTTTGGAGACCACTACTCTACCGTTGAGCCACTCCCCTATATTTTATAGTATACACTATTAATTATTTAATGTCAACAAAAGGAGATAAAAATTTTGTATTTTATTCTGCATATTGACAAAGTTATATTTTATGATATAATCTATTTGCAATAGGAGGAAATAAGATGATTTATAGTGCTCAAATTACAAGCATAGTTAGAGAAGAAGAACTAACTGAAATAACCACATTGAGCAGGGGAAAAATTATATACCATATGGCTACACATACGAATTAAAAGAAGGTTATAAAGTTTTTGCTGAATATATTGTAGGGATTTCTTTTACTTCAACAAATAAAGCGAGAACTGAAGATCTTTCTAATGCACTTAGATCTTATTTTGGTATTATATGGTGATAGCAATTTGTCAGAAAAAAATTTAATTAAATACTTAAAATACACAACCAATCTAACAGTTACAAATCTTAAACTAAATAAAGTTCTAAAAAGATATATTGATGGCGCTATTGTAAAAGATTATGACGGAATATCCGAATTGGTGGAAATATATCCAAATCTTGAAAAAGAGACAAACATAAATATTTAAAAAAAGTAGGAATCAATCCTACTTTTTTTAGTTTTATTTAGCTGTGTCGCTAAATCGAGATTCACGAATGACATTAACTTTAATGTGACCAGGATATTCAAGTTTTGCTTCAATTTCTTTTGCAATATCGTGAGCCAAAACTTGAGCTTCTTCATCACTAATTTGTTCTGGTTTAACCATGACTCTTATTTCACGACCTGCTTGTATTGCGTAAGTTTTGTCAACACCTGTATGAGCATTTGCAATTGCTTCAAGTTCTTGAAGACGTTTAATGTAGTTTTCAATGCTTTCTCTTCTAGCACCAGGTCTTGCACTTGAAATTGCGTCTGCTGCTTGAACAATTACAGCTTCCAATGTTTTTGGTTCTACATCATTGTGGTGCGCTTCAATACAGTGAATTACTGCTTCACTTTCCTTATATTTTCTTGCAAGTTCAACACCGATTGAAACGTGAGTTCCTTCAACTTCATGGTCAACTGCTTTTCCAAGGTCGTGTAATAATCCTGCACGTTTTGCAACTTTCACATTAGCACCAATTTCACTTGCCAACATTCCAGCAATAAACGAAACTTCAAGTGAGTGATTCAAAACGTTTTGACCATAACTTGTTCTATACTTATTTCTACCCAAAACTTTAACAATTTCAGGATGAACATTATGGACATCTGCATCAAAGCAAGCATTGTCGCCCGCTTCTTTTATTGTTTCTTCAACATCTCTTTGAACTTTTTGAACAAGTTCTTCAATTCTTGCTGGGTGAATTCTTCCATCAAGAATAAGTTTTTCAAGCGCAATTCGAGCAACTTCACGCCTTACTGGATCAAAACCAGAAAGAGTGATTGCTTCAGGAGTGTCATCAACAATGAAATCAATTCCTGTTGCAGCTTCAAGCGCTCTGATATTTCGTCCTTCACGACCAATAATTCTACCCTTCATTTCTTCACTTGGAAGTGTTACAACACTTGTTGTTACTTCGCTTGTGTGATCAGCGGCACATTTTTGAATCGCGAGAGTAATAATATTTCTTGCCTTCTTTTCAGCTTCTTCTTTAGCTCTATCCTCAATATCTTTTGCGATTTTGACGGCATCAATTTTTGCTTCTTCAGTGTAACGATCTATAATAACTTGTTTTGCTTCTTCAGTTGTCATTTGACTAACTTTTTCAAGTTCTTTGATTATGCTTGCTTGAAGTTCGTCCAAAGCTTCTTCTTTGCTGTTTAACGCTTCAATTTGATTGTGAACACGTTCTTTTGATTGTTCCAACTCTTCCATTTTTTTGTCAAGCGCAGTTTCACGCTTTGTGAGTAAGTCTTCACGAGCATACAAACGTTCTTCGTTTCTTTTGTTTTCCTCTCTTCTTTCTTTGTTTTCAGCTTCAAAAGTTGATTTCAAAAGATTGATTTCTTTGTTTGTCTGTTCAACTTGCTCTTTTTTGATTTTTTCTGCCTCAGCATGAGCATCTGCAAGTATTTTATCTGCTTTAATACTATTTAATTTAGATTTTTTATTCATAACAACGGCGAAAACGCCAATTCCAGCGCCACCACCAATTGCTAACATAACAATTGATAAAATAATTGTTACAGGTGTACTCACGCATAGCAAACTTAAATTTACTATGTCCATTAGTTACCTACCTTTCATGTTGCAAAAACCTATTGCAACATTATGATTATACAACACTCAAGCCACAATTGTCAAGAAAGTTGGAAAATTATATTAATTAAATTTAAAATAAGCGTAATAAAAAAGTGTATGTTAATCCAAACATACACTATATATTGATTTACTTTACGCACCCTTATTTTTTCGAAAGGCAATTGCACAAATAAGGATTATTAAACAAAAAGTTAATTCCAAACATGTTTCAAAAATCAGCATCACACTGTCAGTACACAAAAAAGCATATAAAGTATAAGAAAATGAGCTTACAACCCATAAAATCCATGAGCCAATACTCAAATCTTCCGCTTGCTTAGTTCTTAAACTTTTAACAATTTGCGGAAAATACGAAATGAATGTGCAAATTGAAACAATTCCTAATAATATATTTTCTAACATCACATCTCCTTTTTTACTTATTCCAATCTGTGAAAGGATTAATATATGGAGTTCTTAATGTTCTAAACTTTGAATTTGTTTCCCATACCTTTCTGATTTCTTGGAAATTTTTATCGGGATCTAGTATCAACTTTGCCAATTTATCTATTTCAAGTAAATCAACTTCTTTTATATTTTTAAAATTTTTTTCATAAATAAATATTGGTGTGTGCCTATAACCAACTTCATAGTTGTTTAATGCATGAAAATCTAAAAATAAAGCGTGAGCTATAACTTGCAAGCCTTCTTGATAAGAATATTTTGTATATCTATCTAAATTTAATTCTCCTCTTCGTGCTTTTAACCATAGTTTTGCTGGATATTCAAAATCTCCATCTTTTATGTCACATAAATTCACAGATTTGTTATATATTAGTAAACTATCTTGAATTTGGGCATCAATTGCTATCCAGGAAGATCTTTCTTCAGACCAATACTCATTAATCCAGTGATCAACATTATAATCTTCATAAATATAAGAAGCAAAACCACTTCTACATCTTGTCGGAATTCCTTTTGCCTTTAATATTGAAGCAAATAGGATTGACATATATCTACATGTGACTACAATTTTTTCATTTTCAGGTTTGTTTAAGATAAATCCTTTTGAATTAAGTCTAAAAATTTCACTAGTCATGGCTGTTGATGTATTTAACGCATCATTTATGCAGTTCAACCATTGAAAATTTTTACTAATCTCTTCCTTAGAGTGTGTGCGAGCTAATCTAAATTTATGAATATGTTGCTCAGAAACTAAACGCCTAAGTTCATTCACATTGCTTGATAAAGACTGAAAATAATCAAAAAATGGTCCAGGATGTGTATACATTGATGTTTGCAAATAAAAATCTTTTATATCTTTTGTCATATTAATCCTATACTAATCGAGATTTATCACTTCAATATTGTCGATGACTGCTTGAATGAGTTCTTCAAGGTTAATTTTGCTTTCTTCTCTTTCCGCATCTTTAACCCTTGGTTTAATAATTGGATTTCTTGGTAAAAACACTGTGCAACAATCTTCATACGGAAGAACACTTGTCTCGTAAGTATCAATATCTTTTGCGATTGCAATGATTTCGTCCTTATTAAAACTGATTAAAGGGCGCAAGACTGGGTATTTTGCCACTGCATTTGTTGAAGTTAAACTTTCAATAGTCTGACTTGCAACTTGACCTAAACTCTCTCCTGTTATGATTGTTTTATAGCGATATTTTTCACAAAGAACGTTTGCAACTCTTATCATTGCGCGACGAAGAAGGTTGATTGCATATTCTTCTTGGCATTTAACATGAAATTCTTCTTGAAGTTTTGTCATTGAGCAAACATACATAAATTTAGCACCAATGAACTTTTTAATTTTCTTTGCTAAATCAATAACCTTTTCTTTTGCTTGCGGACTTGTATATGGAAAACTATCAAAATGCAAAATGTCTTGGCGAAGGCCCCTTTTTGCCATGCAGAAACCCGCCACCGGACTATCTATACCCCCACTAAGGAGAAGCAACCCATCTCTATTTTCTCCAAGTGGCAAACCTGAGTAAGCATATATAATCTTATCAAAAATGAAAGTCTTTCCATTTTCTCTTATGTCAACATGTACAACCACATCTGGATTATGAATGTCAACGCTTGCTTTAGGATTATTCTCTAAGATTATTCCGCCCAATTCTGCTGCAAAATCATTCGATTTTATTGGAAATGACTTTTCCGCTCTATTAACATCACATTTGAATGTTTTATTAATCTTTAATGTTTTAATGTGGTTTTTTATTGCTTCAACTTGTGTTTCAAGTTCTAAGGCAACTGAAATTGAATGAACTCCAAAAACTGCTTTAAGATTTGTTATTATTTCATCTTCGTCTTGATAGTCTCTAACTAATAACCTATTTTGAATTTTCTCTATCTTACATTCAATACCCTTCAATGCGCTTTTAATGTTATTATGCAATAGCTTTATAAAATACTTTTTGTTTCCACCCTTTAGGTGTATTTCGTTAAATCTAATTAATATTACCTTATTCATTTCTTTATCCTTTCTCTATATAATTTAACTGCTTCTGTTAATTCTTTTCCTAATTCTGCACAATCTTCAATGGTTATCTCGTCCCCAAAACTGATTCTTATTGCTCCTTCTATATAGTCTTTATTAACTATTGTAGATAACACTCGATTATATCCCGCCTTACTATTGCATGCTGAACCAGTTCCTATTAAATAGCCTTTACTTTCAAGCATATGAAGAATTGTTTCCCCTCTAACACCTTTAAAGCAAATTGATATTATGTTATTAACACATTCATTATCTGAAACTAGAATATAATCACCTTTTAAATTGTCTATTATTGCCTTCTTGTGTTCTGAATAACCTTTAACACTTAAATCTTGAACTGCTTGTTTAAATGCGCATATCGCAGGAACATTTTCAGTACCTGACCTAAGTCCCATTTCTTGACCGCCACCGTTAATGAATGGTTTAAATTTATTAGGTTCAGCAATATATAAAGCTCCTATTCCTTTCGGTCCATTAATTTTGTGAGCAGACATTGTAAAATAGTCAACACCTAAATCTTTTAGATTGATATCAACTTTTCCTAATGCTTGAACACCATCTGTGTGAACAATAATGTTTTTATTATACTCTTTAACCTGATTTGTTATCTCTTCAATGTCGTTTATTGCTCCTGTTTCATTGCTTACGTATATAACAGACACTAATGCAACCGTGTTGTCTAGTTGACTTATTAGAGCATCTATGTTAACGCTTCCATTCTTATTTAAAGGAATGAAAACAACATTATAACCTTGCTCTTGATATTTCTTGGCCGTCTCATAGATTGAGCTATGCTCACCAGCGCTAAATATATATTTCTTATCTTTACGTGTTATATGTGCATTTAAAACAGCATTATTACTTTCAGTGGCGCTACTTGTGAATATTAAAGTCGATTTTGGCTTACCTTTAAGTTGTTTTAATAAATAAGTTCTACTTTCTTCAATTAATCCTTTTGCCTTTCCGCTTTCGCCATAAAGTGAACTAGGATTGAAAAAACATTCACTTGCACTAACATGTGCGTCAAGTGATGCTTTACTTATCTTTGTTGTTGCAGCATTATCAAAATATAACATGATAATATTATAACACATTTATTTGTTCTTTGCACTATATTTTGATAAAAAAATCACTTTTATCTAAATTGATAAAAATGATTTAATCTTATATCTACATTTTTTCAAACACAACAAAATGAGAAGCACCCGTAAATCTTTTTTGAGCTTCAAAGAAACCCGCCATATCAGGTTGAGATAGTTCTTTGCCCGTTATCTCTTTAACATATGCGGCATAATGTCTATAGGAAAGTTCTCTTTTTTGATAGTGTGTAATTTTTAAACCATAGCGCTCTGCTAGAAATTCAAAAGTTTTCTTTGAAAAGTCAAATTGATGATGTGGTGGTAAGTTGAGTTGATATCTATTTATGTAAGCACCAATTCCTTCTGGGTCTGGCGTTCCAATCATGAGTTTACCACCTTTCTTTAATAAGTTAATGGCATTTTTCATTAAACTATCAGTGTCCCATGCATGTTCCAAAACTTCAAAATGACATACTACATCAAATTTTTCCTTAATTTTGCTTATGTCTTGAGAATAAACTTTCAACCCCTTCTTTTCACATTTGCTTCTTGCATCTGGATTATATTCACTGCCAACAGTTTTAGGAACAATATGTTTAATTCTTTCTAAAAATTCACCATTTCCGCACCCAATCTCAAACAAAGATTTTGGTCTTGTTTCCTCAATGATTTCGGTTGCCATTCCGTATTCATCACGAAAACGTGGATAATAATTACTTTTTTGTGACATTTCATTATACATTTTTTCATTATCTGGTAAATGATAATTATAAAAATACAAGCCACAGTTTTCACAATATCTCTTTTCTAATGTTTCATTTTTATATGTATCAGATATTGGATTAAAACCATATTTATTAACCCAATAATGTGTTAGAAAATTTATTTTGAATTTTCCAACCACGACGTATTCTTTTTTATTGCAAAGTGGACATGAACAAATTTCCACTTTCTTCTTTAGTTTTTTTGCATAATCCATTGGTGGAAGATATTTAAAATCTTCAATTTCCTCAAAAATTTTTCCTAAAAAATATTTATTATATTCTTTCATCTTTTGACTCCTATTAAATTTAATTATATCACATTTAGACAAATATCACAAATAATTAAGGAACAAGATTTAAAGCTTTTCCTAAACTTCCGCCCTGCAAATAAACTTCTGGCACTTTGCCGACGATTATGCTTTCAGCAAGCAACACTTGGTTTGTTGAATAGATGTCATACGACTGAACAGGCAACACAATGCTCACATGAACGTCTATATACAAAAACAAAGTGTGCTTTGTCATGTTAATCCCAACTGAAGAAAATTCACTATCAAACTTTCCGCTTACAACACCAATAGGAACAAGATTAAGATGGATTGCGGGTCCCCTTCCAATCAAGAACGGAACACCTGAAAAAGTACCCAACTTAATTGGAAGACCATCCCTTCCTAAATTGGTCATTTGATATTGAGTTTCTTTAACAATTTCACGTGTAATACTATTTATTTCATATTGATTGGCAGAAAATGACACAATTTCGCCCGTTTGAGAATAGTTTATGTCAATTAACGAATCATAACTCAAAGTTCGGTTAATCACGTTGCTAACCGCCAAATTTATTGCCTTTTCAGTAACCGATTTTGTTTCTTGTGCCGAATATGTTTTTATAACAGGACTAACAACAAAAAAATAATACATAGTTAATAAAAAACAAATGAAAAAAACAATAATAAGTGCTTTTCTTGATTTCTTATTGCTTGTCCTTTTCATGTTATATAATATTAAAATTTATTAAATTTATATGTTAGTCGATTAAAAATTACAAAATTTTTCAATGTCCGCCACGTTTGGTTTTACTGCTAAAGATTAACGCAAAGATGAAGGATGCAAAAATAGCCATGGATATACCACCCGATGCAGCAGTAAGTCCTCCTGTGAAAACTCCAAGAATTCCATATTCTTTTGTTGCCATAATTGCGCCACGAGCAAGACTAGCCCCAAAACCAATGATTGGAACGGTTGCTCCTGCTTTTGCAAATTCTTTAAAGGGTGCGTAAATATTAAACACTTCAAGTACCATTCCAATTATTAAAAACAGCACTAAAATTCGAGCGGTTGTAATTTTGGTTCGAATAACTAAAATTTGAGCCAAAAAACAAATAAAACCTCCAACTAAGAAAGAAATAACATAATTCCATATATCTATCATTGCTTCACCTTCTTTTTTGCCAATTCAACACTAAATTTATCCTCTGTGTTAACATGTTCAAGTTCAACCGCATGAGCTATCCCTGGAATTGTGTCACCTTGTTGTGAAGATGTTGTACTCATTAACGCGCCAGTTGACACTAACAACACTCTTTTAAATTCTCCTGTTTTTAGTTTTTTTAACATATAAGAATTAAGTAGACTTGCACTACATCCAGCTCCGCTTCCACCCATGAAAACACGTTCTGTTTTGTCATACATCATGCAACCACAATCAGAATAGTTTTGTTGAAGAATGATTCCTTCTCGCTCCATTAAATCAATTAATATTTCACTGCCAAGTTTTCCTAAATCTCCAGTTGCAATAAAATCATAATCATCAACTTTTCTTCCCATGTTTTCAATATGAGCTTTAATTGTATCACATGCAGCTGGCGCCATTGCTGCTCCCATGTTGTTAACATCTGCAATTCCATAATCAATAACTTTGCCAAATGTTACAGCTACAACTTTTACTTTGCTCTGAATGTTTGAAATTACACTCGCTCCGCCACCAGTAATTGTCCATTGTGCTGTTGGAGGTCTTTGATTACCTAATTCAAGAGGAAAACGATATTGTCTTTCTGCTGAACTAAAGTGAGTACATGTTCCAGCAACAACATTATTTGCTAGCTTATTATCAACAAAGATGCTTGCCAAAGCTAAAGATTCTGCCATTGTTGCACATGCAGAATATAATCCAACAAAAGGAATTTCAAGTTCCCTTGCTGTGTAACTTGAACTAACAATTTGATTAAGTAAATCTCCTCCAAAAAAGAAATCAATTTGATTAATGTTTAATCCTGCTTTTTCAATTGCGCCAACAATCAAATTTTTGAGCAATTTTCTTTCACTTTTTTCAAATGTTTTTTCTTTTAAAGTGTCATCTTGAATAACGTAATCAAAATATTCTTTCATTGGTCCTTTTCCTTCAAGTGGACCGACCATGCTATACCCTGCAGATACATAAACATTATTTTTCATTTTAATAGTTTGCATATTTTAACCTCATATTATATAAATAATCCAATAAACCCGCAGACTATTGAGCCTACAACACCGCACACAATCACAGGGCCTGCAATAGTAAACATTTTAACGCAAATACCGTAAATAATACCTTCTTTTTTAAATTCAATTGAAGGACTAGAAATTGAATTAGAAAATCCTGTGATTGGAATAACAGAACCAGCCCCACCCCAAGCACCAACAAAATCATATATGCCAATACCTGTTAAAAGACAAGTGATAAATATGATTGTCATGAGCATACATGTTGAAACTTCACTTTCTGCAAGATTTGGAAACATATGACTATATAAATCAAATAAACCCTGCCCTATTGCACAAATTACTCCACCCACTAAAAAAGCCTTAAAAAGAGATGGCCAAGCTTTTGTTTTTGGCACTTTTGATTCCACATACAAATTATAATTAGTGTTTCTTTTTTCTTTATCCATAATTTTCTCCAACCTAATGTTTAACCAAAATTGGAATTTTATAATAATTTTTTTAAATTTGCTAAAACTATAATTGATTAAGGAGAACAATATGTCAAAAAAAATTATACCTATTATAACTCTTTTGGGAGCAAGCGCCTTAATTGTTGGCGCAACCATTAAACCTACTCGCGAACAAAAAGAAAGTTATTCAAACCATATTGATGCCTTTGAAGAAAGTTTAAGCGAGTATGTTTCAACAAATCCAAATTTAACATCAAAAAAAATGAATAAGTATACCCTTGCTTTACAAGAAAATCTAAATGATACAAATCAAGAGTTAAAACCTTTAAATGATGAACCTGAAATTACTACCGAAGAGAAGACTACTGAAGTTGAAAATGCTGAAAATATTATTACTGATGATTCTCAAGAAATGGAATCAACTGAAGAAACATTAACTGACAATTCTGAAACCTTAGAGCAAATTTCAACTTTATACTCTATTTCAAGCGATATTGAGTCTTCATGTGATGATTTTTGTGAACTTAAAACAGAAATTACTAATGCCATAGTTGAAACTCAAAATTTAATAGATAAGGTACAACAAAAAGAAATTGAGTTAACCAATGAACAAAGACTGTTCATAACGGAACAAGCTCAACAATTAAAAAATTTGGGTAGACAACTTTCTAGCATTACAACAGAATTATCATTTAATTTAAGCGATTTAAATCAAATCATGTCTGCAAACAGTACTGATATTGACAATTTATCTTTAAAATATCTTGTTGTTCTTGATAATTTAGTAAATGGAAATGAAATGATACAATCTGGACTAACATCTTTAAATTTAATTAATCAAATGTTTAATATGCGTTCAAATGGTGTCGTTCCAAACAATTATGGACGTATTCTCTATGGATTTCAACACAATGATAATCCGCCAATAGTTAAAGATTATTATATTGATGAAAATGGCAATGTTGTCGAAAATGACAAGTCAAACGAAGAAAATTCTGATGAAACAAATTTAGATCAAGAAAAAGAGAACAACAAAACAAACATTGACACTTATCAAAACAACAATTTAAACACTAATTTGGACACTTATAATAACACCAATCTTAATAGAAACATTGACAGTTTCTTTAACACCGCTTTGTTAGATAATGAATTTATGTATGGCAACGGTGCTTATGGAATGGGTGGAATGTATGGAAATCCTTACATGCAAGAATATGTAAATTATGAAAAAAACACATCAAATAGTGTTAATAGAAACAATAACACTCAAAATGATGTGCAAAATAATAATGAAAATATTAGCAATCCACAAACAAAAAAAGACAAGAAAGGTTTTAAATTAAAGAAAAATATTGACACATTTAAAGACGAAAATGAACCAGACATTAAAACAAAGTTAGGGAACATCAAAAATTCTATTTCAGGATTTTTTGCAAAATTTAAAAAATCCGATTTAAATGACAAAATTGATAATCCTGTTTATAGGTATAATGCATCTGATAATCAAGAAACAAATTCTTAAAAATTCAATTTTTCTTTCATCTCTAACAGAATTTTATTCTCAATTCTACTAATTTGAACTTGGCTTACGCCAAGTTCTTTTGCTATTTCGCTTTGTGTTTTATCTAAATAGTATCTCATTATGATAACTTGTTTTTCACGGGCGGTTAATTCTTCAATGATTTCTCTCAAAGCCAATTTATTAACTAAATTTTCAACAGAAAAACTATCTGTTATTTTATCAACTAAAGAAATAGCATCTGAACTATCATTATACTTTTCATTTAGTGATAGGGGTGACACATTTGCTTCAAGTGCTAAAACTACGTCATTTATATCTAAATTTAATTTTTTTGAAATAACGTCCAAACTTGGATTATTTAAATGAGTTTTTGTGTATTCATTTATAAAATTTTTGATTTGAATTGACATATACTTGATGCTTCTTGAAACTTTGATTGTTCCATCATCACGTAAAAAACGCTTGATTTCTCCAGCAATCATTGGAACTGCATATGTTGTAAATTTAACATTAAATGTGGGATCATAGTTATTTATTGCTTTAACAAAACCCATCGCACCAAGTTGATATAGATCATCATATTCAACACCTTTATTTAAATATCTCTTCACCACACTCTTTATTAAGGGTGAATTAAAACTTATAAGTTTTTCCTTTGCCAAATCATCGCCATTTTTCGCTAATTCCAACAAGACAAAAGTTTCATCATTTGTGAGCATTTTACATCTCCACAACTTCCGGTAAAATTTCCTTTATCATAGAAACTGTTACCCCATCTTTGTTACTTTTAACTTCTAGCTTATCCATAAAACTTTCCATCACTGTAAATCCCATTCCGCTTCTCTCTTCATTAGGTTTTGTTGTATAAAAAGGTGTCAATGCTCGTTCAATGTCTTGAATTCCAACACCATTGTCACTAATATGAATTTGAATTTTAGTTTCATTAGTTTCAATTTTCATGTTTACATATCCTTTTTTATCTGGATATGCATGCACTATAACATTAGTGACTGCTTCATTAACGGCAGTCTTAATATCTTCAAGTTCATTTAAACTAGGATTTAATGGCAGAATAAAACTTGCAACTACATTTCGGGCAAATGCCTCATTTTCTGGTATTGCTTTAAATTTAATTTCCATAGAGTTTTTCATTTAATATTCTCCTTTTAGACAATTTTGGGCATAATTTCGTATAACCCTGACATTTTGAATATACGCTCAGCATTTCGACTTGGATTGGTAATAAAGATTGGTTTATTGCATTCTCTCATCTTTTTATATCTACCAATTAAAACACCAACTCCCGTACTATCCATAAAAGTTAATTCCGATAAATCCATAACAATTTGAACAAACCCTTTCTGCGTATCAAGCAACACATCTAAATTCTTTCGTACTGATTGTGCTGTATATTCATCAAGTTCACCGCTTAGAAGAATATAAAGCGTTTTGTTAACAACTCGTGATTTTATTTGCATACTTCACTCCTTGCACAAATTTTAACAGAAAATATTTCTATAATGGAATAAAAAAAATAATAAGAATTGCCGAAACAATTCTTATTTTGTTTAACAATGTTGAGTTCGATTACACTATAGTAGTCCCAAGGGGAATCGAACTCCATTAAATTTTTTGCATATCTCTGCTCACCATCTCAGTGTTCGATTCCAAACAATAAAAATCCACCAGATAATCTGGTGGTTTTTCATTTTGAGGGTAAAACCC
>CAZTNT010000021.1:0-14277 GCA_964614965.1 uncultured Lachnospiraceae bacterium
AACGCCAAGAGTTATGCAAATGCTAACAAGAATATAATTTTCAGGATTTGCAATGTTATAGTATAACATAATTGGTTCATCAATATTATTCGGATCCACCACCCAAGTGTGATAATATTCACCCTGTTTATATGTTATATAATCTGCATCGCTATGTTGACGACGCAAATCAGTTTTATAAGTATACAACAATTCTTTGTTTTCACTTTCAACTAAGTTAGGATATTTGTTTGAATAATAAACACTAACTTTATTATATAAATCATGATGTTTTACATACATTGTGCTTGCATAGTAGTACACTTTATCATAGAAGAAATGTTCTTCTGTGTACGTTTCTGTTTTAATATTGTCACTTATGTTATAATAATATTTATAAACATCAATATTTCTAAAACGAATTCCAATTGCATAAGTATTATTGTTCCAAGCACTCTTTACTATTTCAATTCCATCCTTAAAAGAGTTGATTTGATTTCTACTTTCTTCATCCGCAACAAGTAACAAATCTGCAAATATCTTTTGACTTAATTCATCTTTCATAAGCTGAGCTTGAGCTTGTGATTTTGTTTCAATATCAAGCTTCAATTCATTCACATCATATCCCGCCTCTAAAACATTTTGTGGAACAATCGTAACGGTTACAAGTTCATCAATCGTGTCATCTGTATTTGTGATTGTCATCACTCTCACTTGAGCACATGCAGAAAAAGTTAATGCAATAATCATAAGCATTAAGATTATTAATAATGATTTAATTGAATTTTTTATAATTTTTATTTTCATTTTTTGATTTTTTGTTTAAATTAATTAAAATTTATTTATTTTTTTATTTAATTTTATTAATATTTAAAATATTTTTTATTTTTCTTAATATTTATATTTTTTATTATATTGTTTACCTAGAATAACAAAAGTGAGCGATTGCTCACTTTTATATTATATTATTCTTCTGTGGAATTTATTTCAGTTTCATTTATTAGTTCCAAGTTTTCACCCTCAACAACTTCAACTTCTTCATCTGGCTCACGCTCGACAACTGAAACGCTGACAACCTTATCTTTGCTTCCTACTTTCATGAGACGAACCCCTAAACTTGTTCTACCAACAACATTAATTGTGTCCGCATGTGTTCTAATCATAACACCGTCCTCAGAAATTGCCAAAATGTCGTTTTCTTCCGTCACTAAGCGAAGCGCCACAACCTTACCAGTTTTTTCGTTAAACACACCAGCTTTAACACCTTTTCCGCGTCTTCCTTGCAAACGATAATCTTCAAGACGAGTTCTCTTTGCATAACCATTAGCTGTAACTGTTAAAATTTCTTTTGTTGGGTCAACTTTGATTAAATCAACAACACATTCAGTTTCGTCAATTTTGATTCCTCTCACTCCTTGTGAAGTTCTTCCAACACTTCTAACCGCACTTGCTTTAAATCTCAAGCATTTGCCAGAATCTGCCACTGTTAATAATTCATCATCATCTTTCACAATTTGAGCGCTAATCAAAACATCATCTTCAAGAAGTTTAATTGCAATTTTACCATTCTTTCTGATATTATCGAACTCAGAAATCTTAGTTTTCTTAATTAACCCTTTCTTCGTTGCAAGAACTAAGAAATTATCTTCCGCATTGTCCATTGGAAGAATTGTGTTAACTTTTTCTTCACCATCTAGTTGAAGAAGGTTAACAAGCGCTCTACCTTTATTTTGTTTTGTTGCTTCAGGAATCATATACGCCTTAAGCACATAAACTTTACCCATATTGGTGAAGAACATCAAGTCATCATGACTGTTCACTACAAACATATCAGTTACTCTATCTTCTTCCTTAGTTTTGTGTGCGTTAACACCACGTCCGCCTCTATGTTGAGATTTGTATTCAGAAACAGGCAAACGTTTAATATAGCCCTGACTTGTAAGCGAAATTGTCACATCATGTTTTGCAATTAAATCACCAATATCAATGTCGCTATAATCCATAATAATTTCAGTTTTTCGTGGAGTTGGATATTTATCGCGAATTTCAAGTAATTCTTCTTTAATAATATCATCAACTTTATGTTTGTCAGCCAAAATTGCTTTTAAGTGTTCAATTTGAAGTTCAAGTTCTTTAAGTTCTGCATTAAGTTTTTCAACTTCAAGACCTGTCAAACGAGAAAGTTTCATTTCAAGAATTGCATTTGCTTGCCGGTCACTTAATCCAAATCTTTCTTGCAAATTTACTAAAGCAACATTTTTATCAGCACTTTGTTTAATGATTTTGATAACTTCATCAATGTTGTTAACAGCAATTACCAAACCTTCCAAAATGTGAGCACGTTCTTCCGCTTTATTAAGGTCATATTTTGTTCTGCGAGTTATAACTTCACGTTGGAATTGCAGATAATGGAAAATGATTTCTTGCAAGTTCAAAACTTTTGGTTCACGATTAACCAATGCCAAGAAATTGATTCCCATGCTAAGTTGCAATTGTGTTGATTTATATAATTGATTTAAAACAATTTGTGGATTAGCATCACGACGAAGTTCAATTACAATTCGCATACCCTCACGACCTGAAGATTGGTCACCAACATATGTGATTCCGTCAATTTTCTTTTCTTTAATGAGTGTTGCAATTTGTTTAACCAATTTTGACTTATTAACTTGATAAGGAATAGCCGTTACAATAATTCTCCATCTTTTTCCATCATCAAAACTTTCAAAATCAGTCTTTGCACGCATCACAACTGAGCCATGACCGGTTCTATACGCCTCTTGAATTCCACTATTGCTTAGAATTTCACCACCAGTAGGGAAATCTGGAGCTGGAACATATGAAATCAATTCATCAATTGTAATATTAGGATTTTCAATCATTGCAACAACTGCATTGATAACTTCATTCATGTTGTGTGGTGGAATACTTGTTGCCATACCAACTGCAATACCATCACTACCATTAACAAGCAAATTAGGGAAACGCGCTGGCAAAACTTTTGGTTCAAGTTTTTCTTCGTTATAGTTTGGCATGAAGTCAACTGTATCTTTATTTATATCACGAAGGAGTTCACTTGCAATTTTACTTAGTCTTGCTTCTGTGTAACGATAAGCGGCAGGTTCATCACCATCAACTGAACCAAAGTTTCCGTGACCATCAATAAGCGGTTCATTAATTGTGAAATCTTGCGCCAGACGTGTGAGCGCATCATAAACTGAAGCATCGCCATGCGGATGATAATTACCCAACACATCACCGACAATTTTTGCACATTTTCTGAAAGGTTTATCACAAGTTAAACCAATTTCATTCATTGAATATAAAATACGTCTATGAACTGGCTTTAAACCATCTCTAACATCAGGAATTGCGCGTGAAACATTAACCGCCATTGCATAAGCAATGAAAGAATCTTTCATTTCGTTTTCAACATCGATATCAATGTATCTTGTATTATCTATTTTTTCAAATCTTTCTTTAGCCATAATTATTCCTTTTTTGATTGTACTTGCTTGCAAATGCACAAGCGAAAATGGAATTTATTATATCAAGCATTGATATAATTTCTCCATTAATTTGTTTGTGTAATACTTGCATTTTAAACAAGCAAACTTATGAGTTTAATATATCATTGTACAAATATTTAATTTTTCTCCATTATTGACTATTACACATCAAGATTTTTTATTCTCAATGCATTTTCTTCAATAAATTTTCTTCTTGCTTCAGGGCGATCTCCCATAAGCATATCAAAAATTTCATTACATGTTACAGCATCTTTCATTGTAACTCTTTTTAATGTTCTTGTTTCAGGATTCATTGTTGTTTCCCAAAGTTGGTCTGCATCCATTTCACCAAGACCTTTATAACGTTGAATGTCAAAACCTTTTTCCATGTTTGCCATTCCTTCAGTTTTTTCTTCTTCAGTGTAGAAATAAGTTGTTTGTTTTCCTCTTGTCACCTTATAGAGTGGTGGTTGAGCAAGATAGACGTGACCTGTTTCAATAAGTGGACGCATATATCTATAAAAGAAAGTAAGCATCAAAATTTGAATGTGGCTACCATCAACGTCGGCATCTGTCATAATAACAACTTTATCGTAACGAAGTTTAGTTGGATCACAGTTTTCGTGAATACCACAACCAAATGCGGTTATCATTGTGTTGATTTCTTCATTTTCAAGTGCACGTGCAAGACGAGTTTTTTCAACATTTAAAATCTTACCACGAAGAGGAAGAATTGCTTGATAGTTTCTATCTCTTCCAGATTTAGCTGTACCGCCCGCTGAGTTACCTTCGACTATGAAAATTTCGCATATGCTTGCGTCCCTAGAAGAACAATCTGCAAATTTATCAGGAAGAGCCATGCTATCCATAGCACTTTTTCTTCTTGTGTCTTCACGAGCATTACGAGCTGCTTCTCTTGCTTTTTGAGAAAGTAAACATTTATTGATAAGTTCTCTTGCCTCTTTTGGATGTTCTTCCAAATAATCCTTAAGAGTTTCTTCCATTGCTTTAGCAGTGAAACCCTTGATTTCATCAGTTCCAAGTTTTGTTTTTGTTTGACCTTCAAATTGAGGTTCTTCAACCTTAACTGAAACAACCGCAACAATTCCTTCACGAGTGTCTTCACCACTAAGTTTCATTTTTTCTTTCATGAGTTTGTTTTCAAGAGCATATTCATTAATAATTTTCATTAAAGAATTCTTGAAACCTTCTTCATGCTTTCCACCTTCTTCTGTGTGAATGTTGTTACAATAACTGTGAATATTCTCCGTGTAAGTGTCTGTAAATTGGAAACTGAATTCAATTTCACAAGTTGCGTCACGGCTTACACCGTTTTCATCTTTGCGTTTGTATTTATAAATTTTATCTACGTAAATCGGTTCAGAGAACACGCAAGATTTATTTTCAGTTAAATCAGCAACAAATTCTTGAATCCCACCCATGAATTGATAAACATTTTCTTGTTCTCGCTCAAAGCGCTCATCTTTAATTGTTATTCTAAGCCCTTTATTAAGGAAAGCAATTTCTCTAAGTCTTGACTTTAAAACATCATAGTTAAATTCAACAATTGGGAAAATTTCTGCATCAGGTTTGAAAGTCACCATTGTTCCAGTGTCATTTTCATCCACTTCACCAATAACGGTTAAACGAGATTCTGGAATGCCTCTATGATAAACTTGGTGATGATGCTTTCCATTTTGTTTGATGTCTACAATTAGAGTTTCACTCAAAGCATTAACAACAGACAAACCAACACCATGAAGACCACCAGAAATTTTGTAACCTCCACCGCCGAACTTTCCACCAGCATGAAGTTTTGTTAAAACAAGTTCTGCAGCAGAAACGCCCTCCTTAGGATGAATACCAGTTGGAATTCCACGACCATTATCTTGGACACTCACAGAACCATCATCATGCAAAACAACGCCGATTTCATTACAATACCCAGCCAATGCTTCATCAATTGAGTTGTCAACAATTTCTGTCACCAAATGATGAAGACCGCGTTCATCGGTTGAACCAATGTACATACCTGGTCTTTTTCTAACTGGCTCTAATCCTTCCAAAACTTGAATTTCACTTGCGCCATATTCATTTGTCACTTTCAATTCGTCTGTCATGTAACACTCCTAATTTGTTTAATTAATTTTAAGCATAAAACATATGCTTTTTTTTAAAATTTATATTATATATAAATATATAATATAATTATAACAAAAAAGGTGGACAAAATCAAGTGAAAAACCTTTAAAAACAACACTTATTTCATATGATTTGACATTTTTAATAAACTTTTGTAATATTTGGTTATTAGGAGTCGTTTTTATGGATTACAATATTGAAAAACAAGCAAAAAGCGAATATAAACAAGTATTTAAATATATTGAATTTTTATTAACCAAAACCAAAAAAATCACTTTATAATATTTGGAAAAACACTATTTCAAATTAAAAAAGAAAGAATTTAGAATCAATGCTCTAGGAACAATATCTCTTATTAGACAAATGATTGCTTTCCATTCGTTTAATTCTAGAAAGATTCCAAAAATTGCACACATAATGAAAAAGTGTAACATATCTATATAGACCACGCTTTTTTAGATTTTCTGAAAGTTAATAAAGATAAATTTTATATTATGTACTTCCAAGACAGATATGAAAATGAAGCAAAAACACTTATTAATAACAACAAAGATCTTGATACCTTGTTTAAATCAAATTACAATACAAAAAAACTGCTAAATATAAGCAGTTTTTATTATTTAAGTAATTCCTTAATATAATTTGAAAGTTTGCTGTCATCACAGTTATTTAAGAATAATTCTTTAAAGTTTTTCCCACTTATTGTGTGACGCAAAAATTCTTGATCAATATTTTGCAAAATATAAATCATATCTTGATGAGTAACTTTTTTAACTTGGTCTAAAATCTTTTTGTTTCGTTGTTCTGGAACAACTCTCTCTTTTGGATAACCATTTCCTGCAGGGTGAGCAAACATTTCTCTAAAACAATATTCAAGATTAAGTTCAGCACCCCAACCAAAACCTTTTGCAAAAGGAAAACTTACTGCATTTCCGTCATTTATTTGCATAAACATATATGCGTCACTTGGGTCAACAATGTGTCCACATAAAACATTAGGGAAAGAATTACACGCAAGGCACGCACCTTCACCAGTTCCACAACCTGTAACCACAAAATCAACTGTTTTTGTGTTTAATAAAATCGCAGAAAGAAGACCAACTTCAACATAGGTTAGTTGACAAGAATCTTCTACATTATACGTTCCAAAATTTAAAACTTGATGCCCAAACTCGGTTGCCAACTTGCTTAAAGAATTGTAAATCATTTCATTTTTACTACATTGTGAATTTTCATTAATTAATGCTATTTTCATAATCCAACTTCTCCTAAATTTGTATTAATTTAAATCCGCTTAATCCAAATTGTGAGTAGGATTAAGTGAACGACTTAGCGTAGGCGTTTAGTGAACTTAACCTACGAACAATCACTTCCGTCAGCAATAATGTCTTTTTCTGGTGTTAAGAGTGAAATGTTGCCCAAAGAGTCTTCAGCGCAAACAATCATTCCTTCGCTCATATATCCCTTCATTTCTCTTGGTGGAAGATTTGTTACAACCACAACCTTTTTGCCAATCATTTGCTCAGGAGTGTAAGCCTTTGCAATTCCAGAAAGAATAGAAAGAGTTTTGTTTCCAACTCTCACTGTTGAGTGAAGCAATTTAGATTTTGGAACAGCTTCTGAGTCAAGCACAACACCAACTTTCATTTGAACTTTTGCAAAATCATCAATGGTGATTGGTTCAACTTCATTGAACTCAATCACAGGTGCATTTTCAGCCTTTTGACGAAGAACAATTTCATCAATTGTTGGTTTAATATCTTCAAACTTGATTCTATTGAACAAAATTTGAGGATTGTTTGTAACATTAAATTCTTTCGTTGCTCCAAAGTTGTCAATGTCTTCAAAATTGCGCGCAATAACACCTAATTCTGCAAAGATTTTATTTGCAGTTTCAGGCATGAAAGGTGCAAGCAAGTTTGCTCCAACATTAATTGCTTCAAGAAGATTAAACAAAACTGTTGAAAGACGATCACGTTTGCTTTCGTCCTTATTTAAATTCCAAGGCTCAGTTTCGTCAATATATTTGTTAGCACGTCTAAACACTGTCCACAATTCTTCAAGAGCATCAGCCGCTTTATATTCGTTAATTTTAGCAAAAACTTTATCTCTTGCATTAGTAACAACCGCTTTAAGATCTTCGTCCATTGTGTCAGTAACATTATAATTCACAATCTTTCCATTGAAATATTGGTTACTCATTCCTAACGTACGTTTAACAAGGTTTCCAAGAACGTTAGATAAATCCGCATTGTTTTTATCTGTTAACATTTCCCAAGTGATTGTTCCATCTGCATTAAACGGCATTTCGCGAAGAACATAATATCTAACACTATCAACACCAAAAATTGAAGCCAAATCATCAAAGTACAAAACATTACCCTTTGATTTGCTCATCTTTTCACCACCTTGAAGAAGCCAAGGATGACCAAAAACTTGTTTAGGCAACTCTTCACCCAAAGCCATCAAGAAAATTGGCCAATAAATTGTGTGGAATCTAACAATATCTTTTCCAACAACGTGTACATCTGCCGGCCATAATTTTTTGTATTGTTCAGTTGCGTTTTCAGTGTCATAACCAATACCTGTGATATAGTTATTGAGAGCATCCAACCAAACATAAACAACATGGCGATCGTCAAAATCTACAGGAATACCCCATTTGAATGTTGATCTGCTCACACACAAATCTTGAAGTTTTGTTTTGATTGTGTTATCTTCAATTGCTTTTAACAATTCTTCATCGCTCTTTCCAATAAATTCATCAGCAAGAATGAAGTTGTTAAGCATTTCATTTTTTCTACTAACTGGAGTCATAAACTCAGGGTGAGTGATGATGTGTTTTAAAAGTCTGTTTGCATAGTTACTCATTTTAAAGAAATATGCTTCTTCTTGACTTGGTTTAACTTCACGACCACAATCAGGGCACTTTCCATCAACTAATTGACTTTCAGTCCAAAAACTTTCACAAGGTGTGCAATACATTCCTTCATAATGTCCTTTATAAATATCACCTTGATTGAAGAACTTTTTGAAAATATGTTGAACAGTTTTTTCGTGGTCAACATCAGTTGTTCTAATAAATTTATCATATGAAATATTCATAAAGTCCCACAATGACTTTATGTCCCCAGCAATTTCATCCACGAAAGCTTTTGGAGTTATTCCTTTTTCTTCAGCTTTCATTTCAATTTTTTGACCATGTTCATCTGTTCCGGTCATAAAGAAAACATCATACCCTTGCATTCGCTTTGCTCTCGCAATAGCATCAGAAAGAATAATCTCATATGTGTTTCCAATATGAGGTTTGCCAGAAGTGTAAGCAATTGCAGTTGTAATATAAAATTTTTCTTTATTTTCCATAATTTCTCCTTTATTTTATAGTTTAAAATTTAATTTCGAAGTATGAGAAATGTTGCTTAAAATTTTATTAATTTTGCTTGCCATTATTTAATTAAATTTTTGCAACACATCACAACTCGTTGTGATTAAATTTTATAATTAGAAAATTAAGTGAATTTATATCGCTAGATATAATTCTCCTTTAATTAGATTGTATTATGCTTGCATATAAGCAAGCGAATTTTAGGGGTTAACTATATTGCCAGTATAATTTCTCCTTTGCTTTTTTAGTTAAGAGTATTTATTGATTCACCAATATTTCTTTCAGGGTGAAGTGCTAACAACTCTTCATCAGTAATTCCTAACCAGTCTTTAGGGTTAGATTTTTTGTGCCAATTTTTATATTTATCTTTTGAAAATATGGCATAAGTTATATCATAATTTAACCATTGGTTTTCAATTTTTATTTTATTCCAATCATGCCCAAATGGAGTTGTTCCCCTTTGAACCACACATTCAATTTCAAGTTCATCGCAAACTTTTTTCACAAAAGCAGCAAACTGTGCGCAAACACCTTTCTTTAAAATTCCATTCTCAAAAATCGGTGAATCTGTACAAAGTCCCGGTTTCATATTCTCATATTCTCTATCCTTAAAATATCTCACAGCGCAATTAGACACTTCAGTATGCTTTGCAAACTTTTTTAATGTTTCGTCAACCAATTCTTCATCATACAATTCAGAAAAGTCAATATTTATTTCTTTTTGCAATTTCATTAAGCCCACAATTTCAAGATACAAATAATCATATTCTAAATTTTCCAGCAAAAAGTTAAACAAATAATCAACTTGTTTCTCCTTACCTTTGATGTTCTTTAGATCGTTTAAAAATTCTTCGTAATTCATGTTATCATTTATTTTTTAAGTAATCAATTGCGTCTTGCAAAATATGTTTTCCAATTTCAAGAACTTTGTTTCTATCTCTTTTTATCAATTTAATAAAATTTTGTTCTTGCTTTGTTTCAAATATGTATTTACCAATAATATTAAACATATCGTAGCCGTTATATTCTTTTGTTTTAACTTTGTTATAATCTGCTAGAATTCCCATATCAAAACCTTGTGAGATTTTACTTAAATATTCAATCATTCTTGCAAGTTCTTCATTTGATATATCATCTGGATGTCCATCAAGATAAACTGCAAAACTTTCATCGAGCCAATTTACCCTATCAATATTATATTTTTCATAAATGGTTTTTTCAAAGAACAAATGCATTGTTTCGTGTGCCAATGTGTTCATTTTGATTTCAGGTTTTTTAAAATCAACCAAAACTTGAATTTCACCATTATAAAAACAACCAGTTGCCCAACTAGGTGGTGTTTGACCATTTGAAATTGATTTTATATGTTCAACAAACTCTTCTCTGTTCGTGAAGAAACTCGCATGAAGAATATTGATATCTTTTTCTTCACAATTAAATATCTTGTAAAATTCTTTTTTCTTATTTTCCGCATGATTAAGAGTTCTCTTAACAAAATCTTGTAATTCATCAACATAATCAATAATAAAATCTTTTGTTTTTAATTGTTTCATAATTATATCCTTTCAACCAAGTAAGCCAAATAATGTTTTGAATCGAACTCCAACTTGTATTTAATTCCAAATACAAGTTGTCGTTACAATCTCTCCACAAGATATGCTAAGTAGTGTTTAGAATCAAACTCCAACTTGTATTTATCATACTTCACTTTTGGATAGTGTTCTGGCTTTGGATTACGGAATTTCTTCTTTCTAATAATTTTGAAACCCTTTTCCTTAAAATATTGTTCCATATATCTAAAGTGCACTGCCGGGTCTTCAAAAATGTCAATAATCAAAAAATATTTTGATTTAATGTCCATAAGTTGATGAAACATATCTGAAAAATGATTTCCAAAATTGTGTGCTTCACCCAAAGATAAGTGTGCAAAACACAAGTCATATTTTTTTCTAAAACATTCTTTGCAAATGTCTGCTTCAATCACCTCAAGGCGATTGCTTCCAATTGCATTTTCAAGCGGATTTTTCTTTCGATTATCTCCAGGATATACAATTGCATCAACTTGTGCGTTTTCAAAATACTTAAGCATTAAACTTGCACTCGTTTTTCCACTACCTGCATCGATAATTTTCTTAATTTGTGCATAATCTAATCGTTTTGTCATGTTTTTTACAATTTTATCATGAATTGATTTGCTTGTGTCAACTAACTTTTCCACCTTGTCCCCTCCTCAAAGTGCATAACTAAACATTTACATTGTTTACATATTGTTGATTTCTTTTTAACCCAAAATATAAATATGGAATATACTTTTCATCTTCGTGAATTTTAATTTCATCAATTATGTTTGGAATTATTTTATAAACATCTTGCAGAAGATCAAATTTATCTCCTTGTGCAAATAGCTCTTTTAAAGTTCTATTGGTCAAATTTGGATGTTCTTTTATAAATCTTACAAACTCAATAATTTTAAACTGATCTTCAAATGAAATATATTTGGGATTAACATATTCTTTGTCTCCAATGTGCACAAAATAAAATTCATTATCACATTGAATATCTTGCATTTCTTGCGCTTTAATTGATGCTTCCGTCATACGTTTTGCCAACTCCGGAAGCAAATCAAAAACACTTTCTTTCATTTTATTGTATCTCCTTATAAATTGTAATTGGTCCATCAAGATGTGCATTGATTTGCATATCCGCACCAAACACTCCCATTTTAACTGGAACATTTAATAAATCAAGTTCACTTGCCAATTCTTCGTATAATTTTTTTGCTGAGTCTCTATCTGCTGACAAGGTAAAATCAGGACGCGCTCCACTTGTTTCTTTTGTGCAAAGTGTGAAGTTTGAAATGAGTAGTACTTGTCCTCCAACATCGTGAAGAGATTTGTTCATTTTGTCATCTTCTTCAAAAATTCGAATTGTTGAAATTTTGTTTGCCGCTTTTTTAACTTGCACCATCGTGTCACCCTTGCACACCCCAACAAAAACCATAAGCCCAACACCTATTTCACTGATTAACTTATCATCAACACTTAAATTTGCACTTTTAACTCTTTGAATAACTAATCGCATGTTACACCCTTTGTTTCTTCTTTTTCTTTCAATTCTTCTTCCAAAACTTTTACGGCACCTTTTAAGAAAGAATATGGCATTGAACCAATAGCTTTTTCAGCCCAAAGTTTCCCACCGTTATTATATCGGCTTCCACTAAGTTCTAAACAATCTGTTGAAGTTCTACATATTTTAGATAAACTTGCATTAAAGTCATATCCATATTCTTCATCTGGAAAAATCCAATAATCTTCATTATCAATTTCACTTGCAACTTTAACAACCTTGTTAGCAAAATTTATTAATTCTTCTTTTGCAAAAATAATCCTTCCTGTTTTTTCATATTCTCTAATAATTTTATAAACCGATAATTTAATTGGTGATACTGGTGTTGACATGATTTCTCCTTAACTTTATTCACTTAAATTTAAATGCTTTAATCCTATGTCATGTTGAGCGAAGTCGAAACATCCCATAAACGAAGTGACATACTCTATTTAGGGGATTCTTCGATTCACTATGTTCACTCAGAATGACAAAAGTGAGAGATGTTTGCCTTGAACGACTTTTGCTTGCAACTTAAGTGAAAGGCAAATATCTCGAATTATCCTCTTGCAATTTTGTTAACAACTGACATGTCAACTTTTCCGGCATAATTTGCTTTGAAGTGTTTCATAACGCTTGGAATTGATTTATCTTCCATAGCATTAATTATTGCTTTAATTTCTTCTTCACTCATCATTTGTGGAAGATATTTAGTTAAAATTTCTTTTTGTTTTTCAATGTTTTCAGCTTCCACCATATTGCCAGCTTTAACATAGTTTTCTTTTTCTTCAGTTAATTCTTTTATTGTTTTTTGCAAAATTTGAACAACTTCAACGTCACTTAATTCTTTACCATCTTTCTTTGCTTCAATGTTTGCAAGCAAAACCTTGTTCATAACAACACCATAAATTGCGCGCGCCAAAGTGTTTTTATCTTTCATTGCTTGCACATTATCTTTTTTTATTTCATCAATTATCATAATTTATACAATTCCTTTTATTAAAAATTTTCTTAACATTCTTCTAACTTTTCTTGAAGATTTGAAATGGTTGTGTTTTATGTTTAATTTTTCTTTTCTAAATCTTGTTAGAACTTTTTTAGCCACTTTGATTTCAATATTTTTCACTTTCGCCTTTCTTGGTTTAATTTCCACTTCCATTTCACCCAGAAAATCAAAAGCAATTTGACCATCAATAATTTTGTCTTTTCCTTTCGTTGCCACTTTGTTTTTCCTTTTATTAATAAGTTTCAATATGCGGTAATCTATTATTTCTATTTCGAATTGTTCTGAATTCTTCTTGAATCAAACTTTTTATTTGATAAAACACTTCTCTTAAACTGCTTGCAACTTTAAAACGTGCTTTTTTTGATGATTCATTGACGCTTGTTTTTTCCAAAAGCACAATTTGCTCAGCAATTTGCTTGCAACAATTCACAAGTTCTTTTTCATCATTTACCAATTTAAGATTTCTTTTTGATTGTATTATGTCTTTATCAACTCCATCTGTGACAAAAGCAAGATTATATAATTCCGAAATAAATTTGAGTCGTTTTTCGATTCTCACATCTTTGCTTTCACCAATTTGTCTTCTTTTCATAATTAATCCTTAAAAACATCATCAATATCACTGTCACCAACTGGAGTGAGAACTGTATCTTTTTGAACTTTAGATGTGTTCTTTGTGTAAAGAATATCTTTTCCTGGTTCGTAGAATTGAGTGTATTCACTCTTCCATTTAATTGGAATGTTTCCACGCATACCGTTACGGTGTTTTGCAATAACAAGAGTGTAATCAATTGCGTCGTCATCACTCTCTTGTTCCCCAACAGATTCATCTGCTCTGTCTGAAATGAACATAACAATATCCGCGTCTTGTTCGATTGAACCTGATTCTCTAAGGTCACTGAGTTGCGGAGTTTTGTCCGCACGTTGTTCAACACCACGATTTAATTGTGAAAGTAACAAAATTGGGCAACCCAACTCACGTGCCGCCAATTTGATTGAACGAGTTAAATCTGCAACTTCTTGTTGACGGTTGCCATCTTTGCTTGCTTTTTCCGCCTTCATAAGTTGAAGATAGTCAATGATAACCATGTCAAGACCGCTTTGTGCTTTCAATTTACGACACTTAGATAAAATTTCTGCAGGTGTGATAG
>CAZTNT010000022.1:0-13981 GCA_964614965.1 uncultured Lachnospiraceae bacterium
TTATTTAAGTTCAACTTTAGCACCAGCTGCTTCCAAAGCTGCTTTAAGAGCGTTTGCTTCTTCTGCTGGAGCGTTTTCTTTAATAGTTGCAGGAGTTCCTTCAACCATAGCTTTAGCTTCCATCAAGCCAAGACCAGTTGCTTCACGAACTGCTTTGATAACTGCAATTTTGTTTGCGCCACATTCAGCGAGCACAACATTAAATTCTGTTTTTTCTTCTGCTGCTGCAGCTGCTTCACCTGCAACTGCTGGGCCAGCAACAACTGCTGCTGCGGCACTAACGCCGAATTCTTCTTCAATTGCTTTAACTGTTTCATTAAGTTCAACAACTGACATAGATTTAATTAATTCAATAATTTGATCTTTCTTTTCCATTTTTATTTCTCCTTATATATTTTTTGTGCTTAAGCACATAGCCTACAATTTATTCTTTTTCTGCGATTGCTTTGATTGCACGTGCAAGGCCAGATACAGGTGCATTGAGGACAAATAGCAATTGTGCCATAAGTTGCTCTCTTCCTGGGATTGATGCAAGAGCCATAACTTCTTTTTCATCAATAGCTTTGTTGTTATATAAACCAGCTTTGATTGAAAGAGCTGAATAGTCTTTAGTTGCTTTTTTCACCAATCTTGGAGCAGCTGTTTCGTCTTCACCACTGAAAGCAAAAGCTGTTGTTCCGTTTAAAGATTCTTCCAAACCAACGATTCCAAGTTGTTCACAAGCTTTATTAAACAAAGTGTTTTTAATAACCTTGTAAGTTACATTGTTTTCACGCATAGTTTTACGAAGAGCTGTGTCGTCACTAACATTGATGCCTTTGTAGTCTACCAAAACGATAGATTTAGAAGATGAGATTAAGTTTTTAATTTCCTCGACCGCAGTCTTTTTAGCTTCTAAATTTGCTGACACTTTAAATCCTCCTTTATGCCTTTAGAAAAACAAAAATTCCTTTTGCCCAAGACAAAAGGAACACAATTACAAAGTTTAATCGACATTCTTTTTCATCTCCTACACAAGCGTGCATCTGTTCTCCTTAATCGTTTTGCTTACTAGCAAAACTTCATTTACAAACGATGCCCGCTTTACCCCATTTCAACATTCGTCTTATGGGGACCCCGAAATCATTTGCTAGAACTTTTTGCAACTTACACTTAAAGAACTTGTGGTCTTTGGCGCTTGAAAATTTTATTAATCTGAAACTCATTATACTCAAAAAAATTTGTTTGTCAAGAGTTTTTCTCATATTTCTTATAAGAATTTTTTTTGTTTCGAAAAACATCTTGTATTGCAACCATTTTTTAAAAAAAATTAGTAAAAAATATTAGAAATTAAAAAATGTTTGTTTGAGCAAGAGTTTTTTAAAAGTTTTTAAATATAATTTTGTCATGTTGAGCGGAGTGTAACGGAGCCGAAACATCCCATAAGCGAAGTGACATACTCTATTTAGGGGATCCTTCGACTGTGCTCAGGATGACAGCCTTTTATTCTCTTCCTAAAAGATAATCAACAGTTACATTGAAATAATCTGCAAGTTTGACAACTGTTTCAGGTGTTGGAATTGATTTCAATTTATTCCATTTATGAAAATGATTTGAAGAGCATATATTGTCTTTCTTTATCATTTTATACTGTGTGACTCTTTTTTCTTTCATAATCTTTTTTAATTGTTTATCAAACGGCTTCATCTCTTCATAATTATTTTCACCAAAATCCTCAGTCCTTCCGAATAAATATTCCATTGAACAATTAAAATATCTAGACAGCTTATCCAAATTAATTAAACTTGGAACACTATCACCTCTTTTCCAAATATAAAATAAAGTTTCATCCTGAAAGTTAAAAAACTTAATTAAATCATCTTTATCAAACTCTTTATCATCAAACAATTCTTTTAGTCTTTTTGTTATATTTTCCATAACAATATTATGTCAACCGTGTTTTACTTTTATTAAAAACTAGAACACGGTTAATATATTTGTAAAATCGCTTGACACTAAAACGTGGTTGATATATAATAAAATTAATGCAAAAGAAAAATTATTTATTTAAAATTAAAAGGAAATGATATGAAAGAAAACAATATGGAAACTGATAGTTATTATAAATCTATTGAAGAGATGTTAAGAAAAATTTCAAATTTCAATTTATTTAATTTTGAAACAAACTTCAAGGATGAATTAAAAGAATTTAGATATAAACTTCTCAAAAATTTAAGTGAAGAATATAAAACTTATTTTAATATTTATGAATCTCTTATTATCGCTCATATTAATGAAATCAGAAAAGAAGATGCTTTTAATGTGTTCTTTGCCGGATTTAAAAATGGAACTGAACATGACCTTTATTTGAAAAATAAATATAAGATTGAAAACTGCAAAGATAAACCAACTGCGAAAAAAACGAGCAATTAGCTCGTTTTTTTGTATATGACTTTGTTTTTATGTGTCATGTTGAGCAACGCCGAAACATCCCTTAAACGAAGTAATTTAGGAGATCCTTCGACTGCGCTCAGGATGACGTGTATAATTGTCCTCTTTTTCCCTTAAAACGAGAAGTTTTCACCCGAACGCCTTAGCGAATGCGTTTAGTGAGAGGTGAACTTTGAGTTCCCCTTATAAAAGAATGCAAAGGATTCCACCCTTTCCTTCATTGACAATTCTGCCAACTGTTTTGCGAAGTTTGTTTTGAAGATTTGTTGGCATACTATTGAGTTTACTATTTATTCCTTCATTTACCAAACTTTCAAGTGATTTTCCGAACATATTTGTTTGCCAAATACCCTGAGGATTATTTTCAAATTCTTGAAGAAGATACTTTGCTAAATCTTCGCTTTGCTCATAGCCACCCATGATTGGGCTAACTTCAGTTTCAACATTAACTTTCATGATGTGCAAGCTTGGAGCATTTGCTTTGAGTTTAACTCCGCAACGGCCACCAGCACGCACAATTTCTGGCTCTTTAAGTTCCATTTCTTCCATGGTTGGAACAACAATTCCATAACCATTTTCTTCAACGTTTTCAAGAGCAACTCGAATTTTATCGTATTTTTTCTTAGCATATGTTAATTCTTTTAAACAACTAACAAGTTCAAAATCATCATGAATATCTGTTCCGCATTGTTCACTAAGTACATTATAGAACAAGCCTTCTTTTGCAACTACTTCGAAAGTTATTTCACCTGTACCCATTTCAATGTTTGTGTTTAAAATCGGTTCAAAACAGGTTGAGTTTTCAAACAAGATTTTGTTTATGTCATATTCACCGATTCTATCCACGCCATTTAAAGCATTGTTTACTTCATTTAAAATTTCTTGAATGGTTGGATTGTCGCTAGAGAGGGGCTTCAACCATTTTGGCATTTTTATGTTTATCACTTCAATTGGAAATTCTTTTAATATTTCTGTCATAATGTTATCAACATCTTCCTTTTTTAATTCATTAACATTCATGCTTACAACTGGAGCTTTATACTCCATTTTTAAACTTTCAACAAGTTTTTGTGTTGATGCTTCTTGAGGATTTGCAGTGTTTAAAACAACAACAAATGGTTTGTTGGTTTCTTTCAACTGCTTTATTGTTCGTTTTTCTGCTTCAACAAAATTTGCACGCGGAATCTGACCAAAACTTCCGTCTGTTGTGACCGCCACCGCAATTGTTGAATGGTCTTGAATAACTTTTTCAGTTCCTATAACTGCCGCTTGCACAAAAGGAATTTCCTTTTCACTCCATGGAGTTTTTACAAGTCTTGGTTTTCCATTGTCTGTTGCACCTTCAGCTCCTTCCACCATAAAACCAACACTATCAATTAATCTAACAGACATGGAAGTTGTTCCTATTTTACATTTAACAGCATCTGCTGGCACAAATTGCGGTTTGGTTGTCATCACCATATTTCCATCACTTGCTTGAGGTAATTCATCATTTGCTCTCTGCTTGTCATGCTTGTTTGTGATGTTATCAAGCACAAAGTTTTTCATGAAATTTTGAATAAAAGTTGATTTACCACATCTCACTGGACCAACAACACCAATGTAAACATCACCATTAGTACGACGCGCAATGTCAGTGTAGATGCTAGAATTTTTTTCCATTTTTTCCTCCAATTTATCTTAACTTATGAGGAAGAAAAAACAATTATGACAAAGAAACAAAAAAAAGCGACTTTCGTCACCTTAATTTGAAGAATTTTTAGATTTTGGACCAAGATTGAAAACTTTTAAAATTTCTTCAAGTTCCATTGTTGGATGAAGCGCTTCATTAAAATCAAAACCACTTGATGAAACATTTTCAATAAGTTCATCAGTTGGCCCGCCACGTTTTTCATCTCCACCAACTTTTTTATGATCAAAACAATCAATAATATTTCTTAACAATTTTTTTATTGGATCGTCAACAATTGGTTGTTTTTTTATGTCAAACGCAACACTATCAGCGCTTTTCTCACTTAAATCAGTGAACAACATGGATTTGAATTTTTGGCTCATATCTTTCAATTTTAAGTCTTTTTTAAGTTCTGGATATTTAAGATAGAGTTCATTAATGATTTGTTCCATTCTTAAATACATTAATCTACTTCTTTGGATATCTAATGAATACAACTTTTTTCTGCTTGCTTCCAGTTGATTTGCATGGTCAATGCTTGCAATGATTGCGGTTGAAATTGTTTGCTCTTTATTTTTAAACTCATCTACTTGAGCTCGTAGTTTTGCATTGGTCATGCGAAGTTCGCGAATTTGAGCTTCTAATTCAGCAATTTTTGAAACATCTTCTCTTTTTTCCATTACCTACTCCTTTTTTTGAATATAACCAAGTTTGCCACGAAATAAACAACAAACCATGCAATTAACAATCCCACAAACCACCATGATTTTAACACATCTAAACTAAAAAGTAAAGTTATAAAGCCAAATCCTAAGAACAAAATGAATAATTTAAATTGCAATTTATCTTTAAAATAAAGAAATGTGCATAAACTTGCAAATGAAACTGCAAATAAATAATAAGGAATTATTGCTTTGGTTGTCACACTCGACCAATCAAAGATTACTGCAAAATATTGCAAGCCGTTAAACACTCCAAACCAAAACAATATTATTCCAATAAACATGCTACTATCTAACTTTAATTTCACTGCTCTTGTGATCAACAGCAAACCAATTAAAATTAAAGACACTGCAAAACTTATTCTGAAAAAAGAAAAATTTATTCCCGGAATTAAATCTAAGATAAAACAACCAAGGTTAACAAATAACACTGTATAGTATAAAATTTTTGATTTCTTACCCATTCAACTTTTCCTTTTTTGCTTTAATTGATTTAAATAAATTTACACTCAAAATCACAATTCCCACAACAACCAAAATCATGCTCAGCAATTGCGAAACTCTAATGCTTGACGAGCCTATGTATAAACTGTCTGATCTTAAACCTTCAATCCAAGTTCTTCCAATTCCATACCAAACGAGATAACTTGCCGTTGTTGTTCCCGTGTGTTGAGATTTGTGATATGTGAATATCAAAATTACAACACCTATTGCATTCCACAAACTTTCATAAAAGAAGGTTGCTTGAAACCATGCTTGTTTATCTTCAATCCAAACACCAAATGGAAACCATTGCCATTTTGGATTTGTGATCATGTTGCCATATGCTTCTTGATTAAAGAAATTACCCCAACGACCTAATGCTTGACCCAAAATTAAACAAGGTGCAAGAACATCAAGCAAAGTGAAAATCATTTTCCAATTCTTTTTAATTAGTGCAAAGATTATAATTCCAATAACACCACCAATCACACCGCCATACAAAGCTAATCCACCTTGTTTTATATTGAATAATTCCCAAAATGAGTAGTTATATTCGTAAAAAAAACAATAATAAAGTCTCGCGCCTACCACAGCACACGGCAAAACAATCAAAGCTAACATAAAAATGTCATCACTCTTAATTCCTTTCTTTTTTGCCAGTTTACAAGCAAGCAAAACCCCACAAAGCATTGAAAGAGCCATTATTAAGCCATAAAACTTAATTTCTAAACTACCTATTGAAAAACCATCTGCTGGCGGATTATATGATTTCATACTTGCATTATATAAAAAAAACTCACAAAAAGCAAATAAATTGTGGTTCGTTTTTTGTCTTAGGTTGTCATGTTCGTTTTGCTTCGCATTATGGGATCCTTCGACTTCGCTCAGGATGACAATGTGCGCTCAGGATGACAATGAGAGACGTGTTCCTAGCATTATTGGATTTAAGTTGTCATGTTGAGCAACGTCGAAACATCCCATAAATGTAGTGACGAAAACAATGTGTCTATCATATTTATATATATGAAATATTTTGGAACGGATGGAATTCGTGGCAAACTTACAAACGAATTAAATGATAAGACTCTAAAAAAAATCGCAAAAGCAATTGTTTTACATTTAAAAAACAAAGAAAAAAAGATTTTGTTGGTTGGAAATGACAGTCGAAACACAAGTGATTACATTTTATCTGTGTTAAGTTCAACACTTCTTAAAAACGGCATTGAAATTCATAATATTGGACTATGCTCCAGCCCATGTTTAGCATTTTTAACACAAAAATATTCATATCCTCTTGGACTCATGCTTTCCGCTTCACACAACCCTGCTGAATATAACGGATTAAAGTTTTTCAATTCCCAAGGTGAAAAAGTAAGTGATGCCTTTGAAGAAAGTTTTGAGGCTTTAATGGACAAAAAGACGTCACTGAAAAACAACTGTTTTTCATGCACAAAAAATGTTGAAATCTTGAAACAAGACTATTTAAATCATTTAAAACAACATAAAAAATTCCACTTTTCTATTATTTTAGACTGTGCTAACGGCGGAACAATTGAAATTTGCAAAGCAATTTTTCCTAAGCATGAAAAAATCAACATCAAGCCAAATGGAAAAAATATTAATCTTAATGCTGGTTGCACCCATTTGGAAATGCTTAAAAAACTATGCATCAAAAAACAAAAAATTGGCTTTGCTTTTGATGGTGATGGCGACAGAATTCACGCAATTGATAAGGATGGAACTATTATAACCGGAGATAAAATTCTTTACATACTTTCTCAATTTTTCTTAAAAGAAAATGATGTTTGTGTTGGAACAATTTACACAAATAAAGGTTTAGAAATATGTCTAAATTCTAAAAAAATCACTTTAAAAAGAAGTGATGTTGGAGATAAGAAGGTTTATGCGCTTATGTCCGCCACCCATTCAACTCTTGGCGGTGAAGATTCTGGACACATAATCTTAAAACAATTTGCAAACACAGGAGATGGACTTCTTGTTGCAATCACCATAGCAAACCTACTTGAACTCAGCAGAAAAAGTTTTAAAGATTTACTATTTGGTTATAAAGAATATTATCAATGTCGCAAAAACTTAAAAATTGAAAATTTATCAACGTTTCAATTAGATAACGAAAACATTAAAAATTTTATTCAAGAAAAAGAAAAATTAGGTGCAAAAATCATTGTTAGACCAAGTGGAACCGAACCTGTTCTTCGTTTGTTTGTTGAACATGAAGACAAAGACTTTGCAGAAAAAACATTAAATGCATTATCTGATTTTATTAATGCTTCAAACTAGGAAATTCGCTCCACATACACAATGTCATACCGAGCAAAGCAACCTTGTTTGCGAAGCGAGTGTATCTCAATAACGAGTTTACGAGTTGAGATAACAATAAGCAACCTTGTTTGCGAAGCGAGTGTATCTTACAACGCGAAGACACACAAAAAAAAGAGCCAACCGGCTCTTTTTTAACTGAAAGTTGCGTTGTAGGATTTTTGTGCTGTTTCAACTGATATATTAGATAAATCTGGCATGTCTTTGTGATTATGCACTTGAAAGTAGTTCGATGAACTATATTCAGGTGACTGCAGTGTAGACTTTTGAATGTAATATCCACTGCTTGCCATATATGTTACACTTCTTTTTGTTCCTTCAGTATCCGTAAAAGATAATGTTATTGATTTAAACCCTTCTTTTTCATATTCGTCATATGAAATAGCTATACTAGTTCCACAACCAATTGTATATTCAGTGTCGAAACTTAAATTTGAAGTTTCCTCTGTTGTGTTGCTCGCTGAAACAAATTTAATTGCAACAGATTTTCTTGTTGCAGAAGGAATTAGCCAACCATCAATAGTGATGTCAAAATCGGGAATACTATAATACCACTCCTCAAATTCGTAACAATTGTGGACATTCGCTGTAACAACTTGCCCATAAAAAGTGAAAGAACTAGAGTTCGAAACCACTCCGCTTTTACCTCCATTAATTGTCAAATCTGTTGGGAAATATATTGCCGATGGTGTTGATGAACTAATTTCAGGATAAGCAGATTCAACCGATATTGTTTGCCATGAAATAAATCTATTTAATTTCGGCCAGCCTCCATTATATCCAGAATAATAATACCAACCTGTTGTTCCGCCACCAGTTGAGAGATTTGTGCCTAAATTTTCAAATCCATCGTTTTCATTCGTAGTATAGCAATTAGTTACCGACAACTTAGAATAATATTGAGTTTTATCAGGTGCTGTTCCACCAACAATATTATTGCCAGATACACAATTCCTCATAACACATCTATTAACTTTTACTTCTCCATAAGGCCAATGAGCTTTCCAATTTAGGTTAATACCATCTGTTGTAGATAAGTAATTTAATACGCATCCTATCCCAGCCACATCGCCGTATCCATTGTTTACCTGAAAATTGTCAACCATACAATCTGTAACAGTTGCATATCCTACCGCAAAAATACCACCGACTAGAATTTTTGCTGTTTTATCTTCTGTTGAAATAGTAAAATTTTCTACAACACAATTTTCTATAACTGCATTACTAGCGCACCCAACAATACCTCCAACACATTTATAATAGCTACCGCCAGAAATAGTTCTACCAGCATTAGAAATTTTTAAATTCTTAATTGTGCCTGAAACATATAAAAACAATGCGTACGTATAGGATGAATCACCATCCCAAAAATCTCCCATCTTGTCATTACATTGAAAATTAGAAATTGCATAACCTTGTCCATCAAAAACACCTGAGAAAGCAGTTCCTTTACAACCTATCCCTAGTGAAGCTCCACCACAATCTATATCTGCTTTGAGTTTAACCGTTTTGCCTTCATATGTTTTACCATCATTCACATCATCCGCAAACAATTGTAACGCGTTATAACTAGATATCGTAAAAGTTGTTGTTGAATCAATCAAAGCAATAACATCTTGCTTAAACGAAATTGTAACCTTATCTGCATATTCTTCCGCATTTGCATTCCACTCTTCAGCAACTTCCAAATATTTATCAAAACTAAAATCTCCGTTTGAAGACACAACCCTTTTTTTAAAGTCCTCAATAGTCAATACTATATCAGTAGCATCTGTTTGTTTATCTTTATAATCATTTGACAACAAAAAAAACGCAAAACACATTGATATAATTAAGAATAGAGTTGCTACTATTATAATCTTAGTTATTTTTTGCTTTTTTAACATTTTCCCCTCTTATTGTTGTTATTTTATCATTTTTATTGTGTTTTTGCAACTTTTTGAATTAGTTTGTGTTAGATTTTAAATTTATTTGCCATATTTAGGTTAAAATGTTATAATTTTGTTGCAATCTCCATTCATAACTATAGTTTTATTAAAAGGAAAACGTATGAACTACACTTTAGAAAAAAATTGGAGCGAGAAACTATCTTCTCGTTTTCCATTGGAATATAAAAGAGAATTATTTTCATGGCTCGAGAAAGAATATGCAACAAAAACAGTTTTTCCACCAAAGGAAGAGGTTTTTAATGCTCTTAATCTCGTTCCAACAGACGCAGTTAAAGTTGTTATAATTGGTCAAGACCCTTACCACACCTTTGGACAAGCAGATGGACTTGCTTTTTCTTGTCATAATGGAACACCTCAACCTAGTTTAAGAAATATTTATAAAGAAATAACCGACGATTTAGGTTGTTCAATGAGCGAATCAACAGATCTCACCCCATGGGCAAAACAAGGAGTTATGTTACTCAACACAAGTTTGACAGTTATTGAACATATGCCAGCAAGCCACAGCAACAAACTTTGGCACACTTTCACAACGGAAATTGTGAAAATTTTGAACGAATTAAATCAACCAATAGTATTTATGCTTTGGGGAAATCACGCAAAATCGTTCCTGCCACTTCTTAACAATTCAAACCACTTGATTTTAACCAGCGCACATCCTAGTCCATTTTCTGCATATAATGGATTCTTTGGTTGCAAACATTTTTCAAAATGCAATAATTTCCTTATGGGACACGGACTCAAACCAATTGATTGGAAAATATAGCGGGCAATCTTCCGCCTTAATCGTTTACGCAAGCATGCGTAAACTTTTTTATTGAAAGTTGCCCGCTATTTTATAAGAGGACACCTCATGTTTTCCCCTTATTATTCCCCTTCCTTTTTCTAATTGGTTTTTTATTTTAATTCAATGAAATAACTTTATTTAAAACAATTGACAAACAAAATTTAATTTGCTATTATTTTTACATGAGTATATTCAGTTTTGTTATAGCAATCGTGATTATTTGTGAAATTATTCTACCAATCAAGTTATTGTAGAAAAGCGTTTTGCTGTGATAGGGTGAATTAAATGTCAGCATAAACGCTGACATTTTTTAAAATATCTTATTGTCATGTTGAGCGAAGTCAAGTGTATCTTTTAGATTCTCTCCATTCGCTATCGCTCAGTCGGAATGACATTATTAAAGGAGAAACTATGCATAAAGAACAAGGAAGTCTAAATTACGTCAAAATGGAAGAACAGATGCTCAAATTTTGGCAAGATAACAACACTTTTGAAAAATTGAAAGAACAAAACAAGAAAACTGGCAAATTTTTTGCAACTCTTGATGGACCAATCACTGCTAACTATAACATGGGCCTTCACCATGCTTACAACAGAACTTTCAAAGATGCAATGATTAAGTTTGCCGCAATCAATGGTTTTGATGAACATTTCCAAAATGGTTTTGATGCTCATGGTTTACCAGTTGAACTACGTGTTGAAGGAGAACTTGGTTTAAACAGCAAAAAAGAAATTGAAGCATATGGAATTGACAAATTTGTTGAAAAGTGCTTGCAAACTGTTGATAAATATTCAGCAAGTCAAACACAATCTTCAATCCGCCTAGGTCAATGGATGAACTGGGATGATAGTTACTACACAAACAGTGATAACAACATAACAACAATTTGGCATTTCCTTAAAAAATGTCAAGATAAAGGTTATATTGCAAACAGTCACCGCATTATGCGTTGGTGTACTCGTTGCGGAACAAGCCTAAGTGACCATGAAATGAGCGACCAAGATGCTTATAAAGACGTGACTTGCCTTGCCATCTTCTTTAAGTGCCCAATTAAAGGCACTAATAATGATATGTTAGTTTGGACAACTACTCCTTGGACTTTGTCTGCCAACGTTGCTGTTGCTGTTAATCCTGAATTTGATTACAACATTGTTAAAATTAAATCAAGTGAGCGAAACGTTATCGTTTGCGCAAATGTAATGAAAGTTTTGAAAGATGATGTTGTTGAAGTTGTTAAAACAGTCAAAGGAAGCGAACTTGTTGGATTAACTTATGAAACTTGTTTCCCAGAACTTAGTGAGCAACAATTTGAACACAAAATCGTTGCTTGGGATTTGGTTGATAGTTCAGAAGGAACTGGAGCTGTTCACATTGCTCCAGGATGCGGTGATGCCGACTTTGAACTTGGAAAATCTTTAGGTCTTCCTAAAGTAATGCCAATTGACGAAGCAGGAATTTATTACGACAATTTTGGCTTGTTTGCTGGACGTAACGCAAACACCGATGAATTACGCGATTTCGTGTTTGAAGAAATGAAAAAACGTGAAAAGCTATATTATACTCACAAATACACTCACTCCTATCCACATTGTTGGAGATGTAAAAACCCACTTCTCTTCCGTTTGGTGGATCAATGGGTTATCAAAATGGATGAACTTCGCCCTCAATTAATCAATGCAATTGAACCTGTTAAATTTAATCCTGACTTTATGAAAAAACGTATGTTAGACTGGTTAAATAATATGGGTGACTGGGCAATTTCTCGTTCTCGTTATTATGGTCTTCCACTTCCTTTCTATCCTTGTAAAGAATGTGGAGAATTAACTGTTGTTGACAGTTTGGAAACTTTCAAAAAGTTAAGTAGTGAAGAAGAAGTTAATGCCATCCCACATCTTCATAGACCATATATTGATAACATTAAAATAACTTGTCCACATTGTGGAAGCAAGGTTGAAAGAATTAAAGAAGTTGGCGACTGTTGGCTTGATGCTGGTATTACTCCTTTCAGCACAAAGAAATATTTTACAGACAAAGAATTTTTTGAAAAGAACTTCCCTGTTGAATGTGTTATTGAAGCAAAAGAACAAGTGCGTTTGTGGTTCTACTCTATGCTTGTTATGAGCGTTGTGTTAACAGGAAAGGCACCATTTAAGAAAATCGGTTGCACTCCAATGCTTCTTGCTCAAGATGGTAAAAAATTAAGTAAATCTAGCCCTAACAATATTCCTCTAGACACTGCATTTGAAGAAATAGGTGCGGATATTATCAGATATAACTTTGTTGCAACTCCACTAATTAACGACGTTAAATTTGGTAGGGATACTTGTGATGAAGTAAAAAGAAAATTACTTGGTCTTTGGAATGCATACATATTCTTTAACACATATGCTTGCATAGACAACCCAAATTTAACTAACTACACCCCAAACGAAAGCGATTTAACTTTCATGGATAAGTGGTTGATTAATCGTGTTAATGAATTCACCAAGAACGCTCATGAATGTTACTCTGATCAAGATTTCGGTGGCGTTAGTAAAGACTTTGAAGTTCTTGTTGACGAATTAACAAACTGGTATATTAGAAATAACCGTCGTCGTTTCTATAAGAGCGAAGACAATTTAGACACAATGAATGCATATTTCTGCTTAAATTATGCAATTAAAAACATCTCCATGGCAATGTTCCCAATCATTCCTTTCATTAGTGAATATTTGTGGCAAAATGCAGTTCGTGCAGTGGATAAGAATGCAGAAGAAAGCGTTGCATTACATCGCTACACTATAGCTGAATTTAAAGTGCAAGATTTGGGATACACCAAACTTACTGATTATGTTCGTGAAATCTTCACAATGGCAAGCAAACTTAGAAACGAAAATCAAATTAAGGTTAAACAACCACTTAAAACAATGTTTGTTAACGGAAATAATGAAGTTGCTAAGGCAGTCGAACTTTATCGCGACATTATTGAAAGCGAACTTAACATTAAAAATGTGGTTATGGAGCACGACAATTCAAAATTCAACATTGAATTCTTAAATTTAGACTTTAGGCGTGCTGGTGCTGTTCTTAAAGGTGATGTTCAGAAAGTTAAAAACTATTTAACAAACGCTAGTGATGAAGAAATGGCTGGTTATGTTGCAGGTTTCAAAGCAGGAACTGTTGATGTTAAAGAGTTTAAAGAACTTAATAGCGAACTCTTCACTCTTCAAACCAAGGCAAAAGAAGAATTTGTTGTTTCAAATGAAAACAATTTAACAGTTGTGCTTGACATAACACTTGATAGAGAACTTATGCTTGAAGGTTTGGCTCGTGAACTTATTCGTTCAGCACAAGTTATGAGAAAAAGCGCAAACTTCAACGTTGAAGATAGAATTGACATTGAATTCAACACAAACTCATCAGACTTGAACGAAATTATCACCAAATTTGCTGATAAAATCAAAGCTGAACTTCTTGCTCGCTCAATCTCAACAATCGACTCTCCAGAATACACTGAAACAGTTGAAATTGGCGAAGAAGAAATCACAATCAAACTTAAAAGATAATAAAAATCCACCTGCGTAGCGGGTGGTTTTTCATTTTGAGGGTAAAACCCTC
>CAZTNT010000023.1:0-13836 GCA_964614965.1 uncultured Lachnospiraceae bacterium
AAATTGAATGAGCAAAAGGAGTTGAATGAATAATAAAATCAATAATAACATTCAACGTAAACAACTTAAGATTGTTCTTAAGTATGTTTTTGTGTGCCTTTTATTGATGATTGTTTGCTGTTTGCCGTTTACTATGACGAAATATATTCAAACTAATCAGAGCAATAGCAATGCTTATGTTGCAAAATTTGATATATCTATTACACCAAGTGAGAATAATAACTTGTCGATAGATTTAAATGAAGGTCAAACTGCATCAACTTATAGTTTCACTGTTACTAACAATTCAGAAGTTAATATTGATTATGATATAGTTCTGACTTTTAAACAAGCATTACCACAAGGAATTTCTCTTGCTCTTGATGGAGCGAATTACACTTCATCATCCAATAGTAAAATTTTCACTTTCGGTAACAAATCATTAAACATTGCAGGATCAAAAACTCATTCTTTACTTTTTACTATAACGGAATCTACATATAACGAATATGTGATATCAAGTGGAATTATTGAAAATATTTTAAGTGGAGTTAGTGTTGATGTTAATGCAAGGCAGGCGAATTAATGCCTGTTTTTTTGTTGTTCATTGGTTGTGAATTTGTATGCATATATTTAGTAAAAAAGAGTTTCGACAAATAATGTGTAGAAACTCTTTTTTCTTGCAAAGATTGCAAAAATCGTTGTCATATTTAGTTAATTTGTTGCGTTTAATGTGATAGACTAGGGTGGTAGATATCTATGAAAGTTCTCATTTTTAAGAAAACAACACTGTCAATACTTGCAGTTTTGTTAATTTTTTTCACTGTGTTTTCAATAAATCTTTCAGTTGTTGATGTTGGGGCGGTATATTTCACAACGGGTAAAAAATTGCCAATTTATGCCGTTGAAACAGAAGAAAATAAAGTTGCCATTTCGTTTGATGCAGCTTGGGGAGCTGATAAAACGCAAGAGATTATGACTATATGTGAAAACTATGGTGTTAAAGCAACGTTCTTTTTAGTTGGTTTTTGGATTGAAAAATATCCAGAGATGGTAAAAGAAATTTATAATCGTGGTTTTGAAATTGGCATTCATTCAAACACGCACCCGGATATGACAAAATTAAGTAAATCACAAATTAAAGAAGAGTTATCAATAAACATGCAATTGGTGGAAGATTTAACGGGATTTAAACCAAAATTATTCCGCCCTCCATATGGTTATTATAATAATTCATTGATTGATGTTTGTGATGAACTTGGATTAAGTTGCATTGAATGGAGCGTGGATAGTTTGGATTGGAAAGGTTTATCTGCAGGAGAAATTGCAAGTCGTGTCACATCAAAAGCAAGTAAAGGAAGCATTATATTATTTCATAATAACTCAGATAACATTCTTGATGGCTTAAAAATGGTGCTTGAATATTTTAAATGTAATCAAACTGAAGTTGTTCCAATTGGTGAAATTATTTATTATAATAATTTCACGATTAACAATCAAGGAATTCAAATAAAAAATTAAGGGAGAAACTAATGAATAGTGAAATAGCAAATAATAAAGTTTATTTACAAGGAGTTGTGAACACAACTCCAGTGTTAAATCATGTTGTTAAAGACGAAGAATTTTATGGACTTAACTTAAAAGTTGCTCGTTTGAGTGGACAAAATGATATTATTCCAATTATAATAGCAAAACGTTTGGTTGAGTTTTATAATATAAAGAAAGGAGATAATCTAGCCATTCGTGGCCAGTTTAGAAGTTTTAATAAATTGGAAGAAGAAAAACGAAAATTGATTTTATCAGTTTTTGTTAAAGAAGTATGTGAATGGAACAGTGAGGCAAATCCAAACATAATTGAATTGAATGGTTTTGTTTGCAAACCAGTTATTTATCGCACAACACCTTTTTCAAGAGAAATTTGTGATGTACTTTTAGCTGTAAACAGAAATTTCAACAAATCAGATTATATTCCATGTATAGCGTGGGGAAACAATGCACAAGTGGTAAGTCAAATGGGAGTTCCGTCGAACTTGAAAATTATTGGAAGAATTCAAAGCAGGGAATATACTAAAGTTGTTGAAAATTTGGGTTCGCCTGTGACTAAAACAGCTTATGAAGTTTCAATTTCAAAACTTATAAATGAATAAATGATTTTTTACTTAAATTAAATCGTATTGAAAAAAGACCTCAATGGTCTTTTTTTGGTTAAAAATTATTCAAAATAGAACAAATGTTCTAAAAAAGTTGTTAAAATTTAACATTTTGGCATTGTTTTTGTATAAAAATGTCACATATGCTTGACTTTTCGACATTTTATTATATATACTTTTTCTATAAACAGGGGAGAAAGATGATTGATATTTACGATAGTGAAGCACTAGTGAAAATTTATAGGATGTTGAGGAAAAAATGTGAAGCAATTGATAAGTTTATTCAAAATCATGCTTTTTATTTTGGACCTTGCACAGCAGACTATGGTTCGCTTGATGTTTGTAATAATATTATAGACCTAATGACTAGAAAAAATCAACTAATTAATTTAAAAATAATTTTAGATAAAGCAATAAAAACGCTGAGTGAAAAGGACAAAAAAATTTTGTTTATTAAAATTAACTATAATTTGCAAATAAATGAAATTTGTGGCATTTTGCAACTAAAGCAACGAACAGCATTCAGAAGAATAGAGCGTGCTTTTGAAAACTTGGCTGAAGCTTTGAACAATTCAAAGTATTATAACAAATTAACAAAAATAATGGATTCAGAAGATTGGATTCAAGATGTAAGAGAAGATGTGAAAGAAAGACGACTATCTTATAAGTGTAAAACTGTGGAATGTTAGTAATCAACAATCTCTTTTTTGTTTGTTTTTTCAGCGTTTAAAATCTTTGTGCTTTTCACAATCATAAAGACAAAAATTAAAACTGGGATTGATAAAATTCCAACCACAATTCCAACGGCGTTGCTGTTTTGTGGTATTGCATTTGTTGGGGGTTGTTTTACTTCAAAAGTTGGGTTATCCATGTATTCCAATTCTTCTAAGTTAGTTTGTATAGGAGACATTTGATCGCAAAAGTCACTATAAACATAGCCATAGTGTTCTTTTTCATTTGTGAACTTGCAAAAATACCAAACACTTGTGCGATTTTCAATTAAACATTCGCCATTGATTTTTCCGATGTATTGAATGTTGTTGGTTAAATGAGGGATTGCGGTTATGAGAATAGAACTTTCAGTTGGTTCAGTCCACATATTTTCGCTTAAGTTCGCATAAACACGAAAGTTGACATCGGTTAAAAAAGGTTTGATGGGCGTTTTAGAAACTGCTTGAACGCTATCTTTTTTTACGAAACCATAAAGATCCATATACCGAGCTTTATAAAAATTTCCATCTTTGTCAATTAACTCAACAAAATAACTTTTAGGTAGCTCGAAATATATATTATTTAATGAATTATCGTCGGTTGGAGTTTTGTAAAAGTAAACTTGATCAAATAAAATTCTTGCAAAACATGTTTCGTTTTCACTAGCATAAACTAACATATTTGAAGATTGAAATAATAATATTAAAATTAATAAAATCATATTTCAATTTTAACACAAACAAATTTAAAAATTTTGACAAGTTAGGGTTGTTTTAAACGAGTTTTGGAGTATATTAACAGACGAAATGAATATTGTTGAAAAAATTTTAGCAATTGAAAAAATTCAAAAAGAGAGAAAACAGAAAAATAAATTGTTAAGCTATAACACGGGGGAAAAAATTCATCAAAAGCAATTGCTGTTTCATAAATGCCAAAAGAAAAACAGATGGGTTTTTGGAGGTAACAGAAGTGGGAAAACAGAATGTGGCGCAGTTGAAGTGGTTTACATGGCAAGAGGTTGCCATCCATATCGTGAAATAAACAAAGCAACTAGCGGTTGGGTTGTAAGTTTATCAACTCAGGTTCAAAGAGATGTTGCTCAAAGCAAAATTTTAAATTATTTAAATCCTGATTGGATTGAAGATGTTGTGATGTTATCCGGCAGAAAAGATAATTATGCTAATGGTGTGATTGATTATATTTTGATTAAAAACGTCTTTGGTTCAACGAGTAAAATTGGTTTTAAAAGTTGCGATCAAGGAAGAGAAAAATTTCAGGGAACAAGCTTGGATTATGTTTGGTTTGATGAAGAGCCACCATATGATATTTATTCTGAATGTCGTATGCGTGTTCTAGATAGAAATGGTGACATTTTTGCAACAATGACACCATTAAAAGGAATGACTTTTGTGTATGATGAAATATTTCTAAATTGTCACAATGATGAAAATATTTGGTATGAATTTATGCAATGGGATGATAATCCTTACATAAGTGAAGAAGCTAAAAATGCGATGAAATCAAGCATGTCTGAAGAAGAGTTAAAGTCTAGACAGTTTGGTGAATTTATGGATGTGGGCGGAAGAGTTTATCCAGAATTTGATGAACATATTAATGTTATTGAGCCGTTTGATGTTCCATATGATTGGCAAAATAAATTGTCAATTGATCCGGGATTAAAGAATCCACTTTCATGTCATTGGTATGCTGTTGATTATGATGGAAATATTTATGTGGTTGCGGAACATTATGAACGTGAAAAAGATATTGAATATCACAGTAAAAAAATTCATGAAATAAGTGATAGTCTTCATTGGCATAGAAATTCAAATGGAATGTTGGAGGGACTAATAGACAGCGCTGCAAATCAAACAACCTTAGCATCAAGAAAAAGCGTGAGTGACCTATTTTATGATTATAACATTCTTGTTAATTCAAATGTTAACAAGGATGTTTTTTCAGGCATTCAAAGAGTGAAATCATATCTAAAAAATGCACTTGGAGAAAGTAAACTTTTCATTTTCAACACTTGCAAACAAATGATTAGAGAAATAAAAAGTTATCGTTGGGGTAAAAACGACAGCCCTATCAAAGTTGATGACCATAGCATGGATGAATTAAGGTATTTCATAATGAGTCGTCCAGAAAATAAAAAAGTAAAAGAAGAAAAATCAATTGTTCAACAGCAAAAAGAAAAACTTATGCGTTCTTTAAGATTGAGAAGATAAGGAGATGATGCGAAATAAAAGAAAATGAGTTAGATAATGAAACATTAAAAGCACTTAAAACATGCATCAAGGGCTTGACAACTAAAGAAGTTGTAACTGAATTTGCTGTTGACGATGAAACGGGAGATTTAAAAATCGTTAAACAGAAAGTTAGTGAGAAATATTTACCTCCTAACATAGATTTGTTGAAAATGATTTACCCTCAAATGTCAACCACAAAAGAAGATTACAATGCTCTCACTGATGAAGAGTTGGAAACTGAAAAACAAAGATTATTAAAAGAATTAAAGGAGAATGGAAATGCTGGTGGAAAAAACCAAAACAAAAATTAAATGTGATGCAAGCGGTTGTGAGAATATTTGCTCTTATCAAATTGTGAACAAAAAGTTTGTCTTTGATGGAAGTGTTTATTTATGTGAAAAGTGCATGAGTAAGTTATATGGTGAAATTGGAAAATACTTTGTTCCAAAGGCAATAAAACCAATTTATAAAAATGGAGGAAAGAATGAATAAAACAGAAAACAAAATTGTTCAAGAAGTGATTTTAGATTATGTTCAAAGAAGAGAAGCAAGAAGAAATTTGGAAGCTCAATGGCAATTAAATGTTAATTTTATGATGGGCAACCAATATAGTTACATAGCATCAAATGGAGGAATCCGTGAAGATGAAAAAAGATATTTTTGGCAAGAAAAAGAAGTGTTTAATCACATTGCACCAATTGTTGAAACAAGAATTTCGAAGATTTGTCAAAACACTCCAAGCGTTACAGTAGTTCCAGCAAGCAGTGATGAAGCAGATATAGAGAGTGCTAAGCTAAGCAAAGATATTTTAAATGCGGTTGCAAACAGAGTAAACTTGATAGACATAGAAAAAACAGCAACAACATGGAGTGAAATTTGTGGCACAGTATTTTATAAAGTTGTTTGGAACACAGACACAGGAAGAATGCTTGCCACAGATGAAAATGGTAAAAAGATCAAAGAAGGTGATGTTGAAGTTCAAGTTGTGTCGCCATTTGAAATTTTTCCAGACAATTTATCTTGTGAAAGATTAGAAGATGTGAAAAGCATAATTCATGCAAGAGCTGTTGAAATTGATGTTGTGAAATCGCAGTGGGGAGTTGAAGTTAACAAAGAAAATGTTCATGCTTTTACGTTGGATAGTCACATTGGGAATTTAGGTGGGTTAGGTTATGATGCTCACATAAATAAAGTTGCGAATGTTGAACTAAAAAATCATTGTGTGCTAATTGAACGATATGTGCGTCCAACAAAGGATTTTCCAAATGGTAAATTGACCGTTGTTGCGGGAGGAAAACTTTTGTTTGATGGAGAGTTGCCATATGTAAACGATGAATTGGAAAACAGAACCTTTCCATTTGTTAAGCAAATTTCAAACTACATGCCAGGAAGTTTTTTTGGTGTTAGTGTTGTTGATAGGTTAATTCCTGTTCAACGAGCATACAACGCAGTTCGAAACAGAAAGCATGAGTATTTCAATCGTTCTGTGATGAATGTTCTTGCAGTTGAAGATGGAAGCATTGACACGGATGAACTTGAAATTGAAGGACTTTCACCAGGTAAAGTTTTGGTTTATAGACAGGGAAGTAAGATCCCAGAAATTATGCAAAATCCAAAACAAACATTAGATTTTGACACTGAAGAAGAACGTCTTTTGTTAGAGTTTAAAACGGTTTCGGGCGTGAGTGACATGATGTCAGATAGTTATGCTCAATACACAAATATGTCAGGTATTGCATTGCAACTTTTAGCAGAACAAGACAACTCAAGATTGTTAACAGCCATAGATAGCACAAAACTTGCAGTTAAAACTGTGGCAAAATACATTTTAAGATTGTATAAGCAATATGCTGTTGTGCCAAGATTGTTAAAAATTGCTGGAGAAAGTGGAGAAGTTCAAAAGTATTATTGGGATCAGAATGAAATTGCAAGTGATGATGTTGTATTTGACACAGAAAGCGATATCACTGAATCTCTTGTGCAAAAAAGAACGATGTTAATGGATTTACTGAAAGAGGGCTTGCTGTATGATGAGGAAGGGAAGTTCAGTCAAAGCATGAGGAAAAAATGTTTAGATTTGTTAGGTTTTGGTTTGTGGGAAGAATCAACTGATTTGAACGCACTTCAAATTAACAGAGCAAAGGAAGAAAATTTAATGGCTGAAGAGCAGGATCTCAAAATTTTATCAATTGACGATCATCGAATTCATATTGATGAACATGTTGCTTATTTATTAGGGAATGAAATCAAAAAGAAGCAAGCTAAAGATATAATTTTGGAAAAATTAATTAACCACATTGAAGAACATAAAAAGATGTTAAAATAAAGGGAGAAAATTATGTTAGATGAAAATTTGGAACAACCTATTGAACAAGGCTCCATCTCATTCGGTAAATTTAAAGATGCTGAAAGTTTGTTGAAAGCATATAACAGCTTGGAAGCTGAATTTACCAAAAAAAGTCAAAAACTTGCAAGTTTGGAAAATGAAAGTGAAAAAGCAAAAATAGAACTTAAAAAACAAACAGAGCAAGAAAAGAAAGTGGATGAATTTGTAAGCAAATTCGAAATTGCAAAACCTTTCACAAGCGCACTGAAAGAAAGTTTAAAATCAAGCGAGGATTTAGACATTAAAGAAGAAACATTACGCTTGATTGCAAAATCTTACAAAACTGCCGAAGCATATTCTAAGGATGATGAATTTTTGAATAATTACATTTTTTCAAATCAAAAAATTAAAGACAAAATCGTGAAGGATTACTTGTCTAAAATAACTCAAGATTCACCAATCAAGTTAGAAAATGGTGGCGGAAACATCACACTTTCTCCGCCAAAAAAACCTGCAACAATTCAAGAAGCGGGGAAATTGGCAAAATCAATTATAAAACAAAAATAATAAAGGAGAATTATTGTGATAGACTTAAACACAGCGCAAAATGCATTAAAAGATGCTTATTTATCAGCGGTAAGCAATGTGCTTAACACAAAAACAAACCCATTGCTTGCTCAAATCAAACAATCATCAAATGATGTATATGGCAGACAAATCATCAAAGTTGCTCCAATTGGAATTAATGGTGGCATCGGTGCTGGAAGTGAAACAGGAGAACTTCCAACTGCTAATGGAAATAACTATATTCAATTGAAAACAACTTTAAAAAATCTTTATGGAAACCTTGAAATTAGCGACAAAGCAGTGCGTGCAACAGCTAACAACAACGGTGCTTTTGTAGACCTGTTGTCTGCTGAAATGGAAGGCCTGTTAAATTCCTCAAAATTCAATCTTAGCCGTATGCTATATGGTGATGGAACAGGTGCTGTTGCAACGGTTGAAAGCCATTCTGGAAATGTTATCACAGTTGATAATGTTAAAAATTTAATTGAAGGAATGGTTGTTGATGTTTACTCATCAGCTGGTGTTGTGACCTCTAATGTTGGAATTAGAATTAAATATGTTGACAGAGCGAACAAAAGTGTAACTTTTGTTGAAACCAAAGCAACTATGAGCGAAGGTGATGTGTTCTATGTTCAAGGCAGTAAAGATAACGAAATAACTGGTCTTGGAGCAATTTTTGACACAACAAAAAATATTTATGGCTTATCTAGAAGTGAAAACAAATGGTTAAACCCATATATTTCAACAACAACTCAAGAAATTAGTGACAATGTTTTGCAAACAGCGATTGATTTCTTGGAAGAAAACAGCAGTTCGAATGTAGACTTCATCTCGTGCGGTGCTGGCGTTAGACGTGCATATCTTCAATACCTTGCTTGTTATCGACGTAATGTTGACGTTATGATGCTAGAAAGCGGTCATAAAGCTATCAGTTTCGAAGGTATTCCAATGGTGGTTGACAGATTTGTTGCAGACGACACATTGTACTTATTAGACACAAGCAAATTCACATTGCATCAATTGTGTGATTGGGAATGGATTGAAGGGGAAGGTGGAAACATCATTCGACAAAAACCAGGGTATCCAGCTTATTCTGCAACGCTTGTTAAATATGCAGATTTAATTTGTGATCAACCAAACGGACAAGCAAAAATTTCAGGAATTAAAGCAGAAGTAACAAATCCATTCGCATCTTAATTAGAGGAGATAAAAAATGAAATTTCAAATAAGTCATGATGTGTATAACATCACAAATAGAGTTAGAGATATTGAAAGAGGTTATTATTTAGTTTTTAACACATCAAATCAAAAATTTGAAATTCATTCTTCAACACAAATTGGCTCGTCATATTGTTTGACTTTGCCATTTAAAAAATTGGATGAAAGAACATTAAAATATGTTCGTTCAACCTTGAGCAAAAATATTGATGAAATATTAAATAAAATTGAAAATGAAAATAGTATTTTGGAAAACGCTAATAAAACTAGCGTTTTTTCAAGTGCTATAGAAAATTTAGAACAAGAATTGGAGAAATAAATGAAAATTGTTGATGTAATAATAGATAGTGCTCAGCTTTTGGGACTTACTCAAGAAGCAGAAATTTTACAAACAGTCACAGAAGAAAATGAATCACAAATTTTAGATGAAAATCCAAATATTGCAAGTTTGTTTAATCTAATTAAATACTCAATTAGAGAATTTTGCACAAACTATGTTCCAATCATTGAAGAACAAAAAATCAAAACAGTTGAAAAACAGTTTCCGATGGGAACTTTAGTAAACTTCATTAGAATTAATCACATCACACAAAACGACAACTACGTCAAATTTAAAATTTTAAATCGAAATGTAACTTTTGAAGAGGATGGAGAATATATTATTAATTTTTCAATGTATCCAACCATAATGAACATGGTAGAAGATATCAACTTTTTGCAAAATTATAGTCCTGATGTTATTGTTATGGGTTTATGTGCTTATTATTCGCTAGCACATGGAATGTTTGAGGAATTTGAAGAATTTCACAACAAGTATATTGCCAAAGCGGAAAGTTTAAAAATGTTGAGAAGTTTTGATTTGCCATGCAGGAGATGGGAATGAGAACAAAAAAAGTTATCAAAATAAATAGTTTTGACAATTTTAATGACAATGAAAAAATAAAAACAAAAATGTTTTACAATTACTTGCCAACCCATCAATTGAACAATTCAAGTGGTGTTAAGAATGCAATGTTTCCCAAAAATTCAACCAACACCAGTGAACAAGAATTAAGTATTAGTGATGTTGGCATAACTTCAGTTGAGGGAATTGGGTATTTCAAACAATATTTTGAAAGCAATCAATACACCGCTCACAGGCTAATAGTTTATGGGAATGATAAAAAAGTTTACATAAATCAAATGCTTGATGACACCTATGATTTGTTTTGGTTATATAACTTGGAATTTGATTCAGCGCCATTAGTGTTACCATTTAAGAAAGAAGATAAAGATGCAGTTGTGTTAGTAAGTGACAATCAAATGAAAATTTGGGCAACAGGCTATTCGCCGTACACAATCGCAGATGTTCCAATCATAACAAGCATGTGTATGAATGATGGTGTTTTGTTTTGTACGATAAAAAATCCTGCTTTCAAAGTGTGGTATGCAACTGATTTAACAGCTGAAAATGTTGGCAAAATCTCAAGCAATTCGGGATATATCACGTTAGATGATGATTTGGGTGATGCAAAAAAAGTTATAACATTTAATGAAAATGTTTATGTGTTTAGAGAATATGGCATATCAAAAATTAACAGCATTAAAAACGAAAATGTAGTTAGTGAGATTTATAAATCTAACACAAAAATATTCGCAAACACTGTTAGCGTTTGTGGAAACAACATTTTGTTTATGACCAACGATGGACTCTATACATTTAACGGAATTAAAGTTAGCAAAACAAAAGTCAATTTGCTTAACACAATGCCGATTGTCAACGACGGGGCAATTTCTTCTGCTTTGGGTGATAAATATTATTTAGCGCTTAAACTGGATTTTGCTGACGAAAAAAATATTATTTGTGAACCTGATTGTCTTAACAATGTTTTAATAATTGTCAATGCAACAGATTTTTCTTACGAAATAGTTCGTGGAGTTGACATTAAAACAATGCTTCCACTTAAACTTAATGAATTTGAAAAAATGTTGGTTTTGTTCAATTCAGGAGCTGTTGATAAAATAGGTGAAGTTACGAATGAATCTAAATGCATTGATGAGATTCTTCCAAAATATTGGCTTAGCGAAAATTTGTTAGCAAGCATGAACACAAAATTGTTCACCAAATTAAAAGTTTGTGCAAATAAAAATGTAAAGTTTAAGTTAAAATATGACAACAATGAAATAAATTTTACAACCTTTAAAGAGGGAATCAATGAATTTTCATTTAAAATTATGTGTAAACAAATTCAACTTGAAATTTCAACAAACGAGTTAAATGGAATGGTTGAACATGTTGAGTTGGAATATTATGAATATTAAATCAAACATTTTAAAAAAGTTTAACATTTATCATCAACTTTTATGCTCAAAAAAACAAATTCTCATTCTAGATGCTTATAAAAGAATAAGAAAAAAGGAGCAAAAAAATGAATTGGAAAAATCGATTAACAAATTACAATTTTTGGATTTCGATGTTTAGTGCGGTTTTGTTAATTTTGCAAGCTTTGAAAATTGAGTTCGACATAGTTTACATTAACGAAATATTCACAGCGGTGCTAGGTTTGCTGGTGGTGATAGGAATCATAAGTGACCCAACAAGAACAAGCGTAAAAACTTCAGAAACAACCAAAACTCAAGACAATGAAAAAGTGCCCACTAGCGAGACGAATGAAAATCATAATGACACTGATGAAAATGATTTCAAAGCTGTTTTAAATAAAATTTCTGAGGATTTAATTGAAAAAACCGAATTTTTAAATCAAAAAATCGATAATTTAAAAAATTTTAATCAAGAATTAAAAAACGAAGAGATTTCTCAAACACCTGCAGCCGCAGAAATGAGTAATCCCTATATTGACACAATCAATTAAAAAAGTCCATGCATATTGCATGGATTTTTTTGTGCCTCATAACAAAACATATTTTCTCTAAAAATTATTATCTTATAAAAAATAAAATTTTTTTCAAAAACATATAAAATCTTGTTGACAAATCAACAAACACTATGATAATATTAACTGATTGACAAATCAACAAGATTAAAATTGTTGATTGACAATTAAAAGGAGGGTATATGAGTATTGTTAAAAAGTGGGCAGGTTGCGTTGTTTCATTCTTGGCAGGTGTTTTAGCTTTAGCTTTGAGTGCTTGTTCTGGTATGGTTGCAACTTATTCAGCTCCAGTGGTTGGAGAAAATTCAACTATAACTAAAGCATTTAAAGTTATCACTGATTCTAAATTGTTAGATGATGCAAAGTTGTATGGAGCAGAAAGCAAATTCATGGTGATGAAAGTTTTCTCTATCATTATGTTAGTTATTGCAGTATTGCTTTTAGTTTATTCAATCGTTATGTTATTGAAGAATGTGAATGTTATCAAGGCTGAAAGCAAAATCTTCGCAATTGTTGGTTTAGTTTTAGCTGCTTTATTCTTGGTTTCAACAATTGGCGTTCTAGTTTCTTCTTATGTTTATGCTGCTGCAGTTGAATCTGCAATTCCAGGTTTAGTTTCAGCTCAATCTATGGGAATGATTCTAGCAACAATGGTTGAAGCAAGTGTGAAAATTGGCGTTTACCAACCAATAATGTTAGTTGTTGGTGTTGTTACAGCTGCAACAGTTGCTGCATTCGAAATTAAAAACGTTAAATAATTACATAATTATTAAAAAATAATAATTCCAAAAAATAAATAAACCATTTGTTTTAATACCCAAACGAGTGAATTATCACTCGTTTTTTCTTTGTTTGCAATTTTTAAAGCGAAAATTTTGTTGTTTTTTTTAAAGTTTTTATGTAAAATAAAACTAAACAGGAGAAATTATGAAAGAAAGATTTAGAACTTTTACAGTTTTAATTACAATGATAAGTAGAAGCATAAAAAGAATAAAAACAGGAGAAATGGATGAACTTGATTTAAAAAGTCCACATGTTTCAGGTTTGTATTATTTATATAAAATGGGAGCAATGCCAGCAAAAGAATTGTGTGATATTTGCAAGGAAGATAAAGCTGCAATGTCTCGTTCCATTAAAGAACTTGAAGCAAATGGATTGATACAATGTGAATCAAACGCTAGTAAAAGGTATAACAGTGCTTTAATGTTAACTAAAACGGGAGAGGTTAAGGCAAAACAAATTGCAGATAAAATTGATAATATATTGTCATTAGCTAGTGCTGGTTTGAGTGAAGAAAAAAGAAATATTCTTTATGAAGGATTGGAATTAATAAACAAGAATCTTGACAAATTTTGTGAAAAATATAATTAAAAAAGAGCATACTGCTCTTTTTTTATTCATTCTTCATTTTTCATTCTTCATTTCTTTGGCTGGGGTGGTTGGGTTCGAACCGCGTCAGAATTTTCGCTTATGCAAAATTGCTTAACGCAATTATATGCTTTTTGCTCGATTCTTCCTTTATCCCTCCAAAACAACTGTTTTGTGGGAGCCCTGTTGCGTTGGTTCTCACTTTAAATTTTAATAAATGGCTGGGGTGGTTGGGTTCGAACCGCGTCAGAATGTTCGCTTATGCAAAATTGCTTAACGCAATTATATGCTTTTTGCTCAATTCTTCCTTTATCCCTCCAAAACAGGTGTTTTGTGGGAACCCTGTTGCGTTGGTTCTCACTTTAAATTTTAATAAATGGCTGGGGTGGTTGGGT
>CAZTNT010000024.1:0-1726 GCA_964614965.1 uncultured Lachnospiraceae bacterium
AGAGTTGCGAGAAACGGCCTAGCAATGACAAGTGCTGGCAAAATTGTATTAAAAAATGCAAAGTATAAAGAAGATTTCAGCACTTTAGATGAAGAATGTGATTGTTATTGCTGTAAGAATCACACAAAAGCATATTTGCATCATCTTGTTAAATGCAACGAAATGCTTGCAGGAAGATTATTAAGTTTACACAACATTCGTTTCACATTAAAAATGATGGAAAATATGCGAGAAGCAATAAATAACGACCGCTTCCTAGAATTCAAAAAAGAATTTTACGAAAAATATAAAATTAAAGCGATAAAATAATGAAACTAACACTAGAAGATTTTATTAAAATGGAAGAGATTGACCATCAATATTTTCCAGATGAGAATGTAAGTCCAGCACAAGAAGCTTATAATTGGTATTTAGCAGATAGTAACTCTTGCATTGTGGTCAAAGAAAATGAAAATGTTGTTGCGTATGTTAACATACTTTCATTAAAGAAAGAAATTTACAATAAAGTAAAATTTAATATAATGAATGAAAGTGAAATCCTGGTTTCCGATTTAGAACTAAATAATGATAAATATTTCAATTATTTATATTTTTCTACAATTGCAATTGATAAAAATTATAGAAACACACAAACTTTAAGAAAATTATTGAAAGTAACTATTGAAAAGATAATTGAAATTGTAAATTTGGGTTGTGAAATTAAAGAAGTTATGGCAGATTGTTCAACACCTGAAGGACAGAAAATAACTCAAAGATTTTTAAAATTAAAACCTTTTATGAAAACTTCTCATAATTCGGTTATTCATGTTTTAAGTGGAGAAGAATTTTTAAAAGTTATAAAAAATAATATAAAAAATTAAAAATTCAACAAAATTCTTAAAAAAAGAGAATTTTAGATAAAATTCTCAAAAAATAAAAAGAATTTTCGTGTAAATTATGTGTAAAATAAATTGACTTGAAAATTTTGCTTTGTTATAATAAAAAACATAAGGGGAGAAATTATGTTAGAAATTATTTTAGTTGTAGTTTTAATTGTGCTTTTGGTTGCATTGTTTGTGATTAGCAGTATGAAAAAGAAAAAGTTCAATGCTGAAATGGGTCAAATGCGTGAAGAACTTAAAAAAGGTGACAAGGTTATGACTGATTCAGGTGTTGTTGGTGAAGTGGTTGACTCTTACGTTGAAGAAGAATATAAATACTTTATTTTAAAGTCTGGCAAAGGTGAAAACACTGGTTACTTCACAGTTCATGCAAATGCCATTTATTATGTTTTTGGCAAAGAACAAAATCAAGCACAAAAAACAGTAGTTGTTGCACCAAAAAAAGCTGAAAAAACTGAAGAAAATAAAGAAGAAAAATAAACAGCACAATAAAATTAGCACAGCATTAGCTGTGTTTTTTATTATTAAGTAGATTTGCGAATTTAAAATTCAACAAAAACACCAAAATTTAGTGGTGTTTTTTTGTTATCTTGAACAATTTTTCAAATAGATTAAATTAGGAGGCTATATGCAAAAAATTAAATCGTTAAAATTTGGAAGTATTCTTGGAATAATTAAATGTAGTTTGGTAGGAATTGTTACAACTTTAATTGGTACGGTAATCTTTGCTTTTGTGCTTAAATTTGCAAATCTATCATCAACTATTATAAGCTATATCAATGATGTTATAAAATTATTTTCTATTTTCATTATGGTTATGTGCATTAAAAAAAGTGGAGGAGAAA
>CAZTNT010000024.1:1736-4360 GCA_964614965.1 uncultured Lachnospiraceae bacterium
AAAGACTTCTTTTCAAGGCTCTTTTTGCTGGAGTTATTTATGCATTATTAAGTTTTGTCGTTTTTTCAATCTTAAATGGTGGTTTTGTTTTTGATTTATCATTTGTGTATGACTTATTATTTTCAATCATCGTTTCTGCAATCGTTTCAGTTATTATCAATATTTTGAACAGAAAAAATATGTAATAAAACAAATTTTTTGGTAAATAATTCTTTTGTTTGAGTTTATGTGTAATATTCTTTAATTTTCTTAGGTTGTTTTGTTTGACAAAATTTTAGAGATTATATATAATAAGTCTTGAATTAGGAGAATTATATTATGACTAAAAATCGTTCAAAAAGCTTGTTTGTATTATTCAGCATTCTTTTAGTTATATGTTTAATTGCATGTTTTGTTAATTTCACATATCCATTTTCTCTTAACGGAAACTATTATTCTTATTCAAGTTTTGTTGACAATCTAAAACTTGGTGAGGACGTGAGCAGTTCGCTTAGAATCGTTTACCGCGCAGAGCAAGATGAAAATGAGGTTAACACAAACTATGATGAACTTAGAACTTCAACTATGCTAGATTTGGAAAAAATTGTTAAAGCTGAAGGCTACAAAGACATTGCTGTTAAAGCATATGGTGAAGATGGAATTGTTGTTGAAGTTGGAAATCTTTTAACAGTTGATGATGAAAATGCTGTGGCAAATTTAATTGGAAATCCTGCCACAATTAGTTTTTCAACTATATCAACTGGATCTAATCCATTTGCTGGTGCAAAACACATCAAAAGTGTTGAATCAATGCAGTATAATAATCCAGAAACTGGCGAAATTTCATATATTGTCGTTGTTGAGTTTAAAGAACAATATAAAAGCATGATAGCAGAGGCAACAACTTCAAAAACTGTTTACATTTATTTGGGTGAAACCAAATTTGCTGAATTGGATTACAGCAGTGGTTCAATTTCAGATGGTGTAATTTACTTGCAAAGTTCAACATTTGAAAGTTTGTTGGATGCAACAACATGTGCAAACCAAATCAAAACTGGAATGCTTGATTTGTCTTTAACTCAAATTTCATGTGATATGATTTCACCAAGTTATGGACACAATGCAACAATGTGGTTAACAATTGCTATGGTTATTGTTGCAGTTTCAATTTTAGTTTTCTTAATTGCTAAATATCATCATATGGGATGGTTGGCAATGTTTAACTTGTTGTTCTATGTTGTGATTGGATTGTTCTTGTTGCAATCAATTCCGTTGGTAAATGTTAATTTATCTGGCTTAATGGCAATGTTGATTTGTTTCATATTAGCAGCAGATGGCTTGGTTAGTATTTTTGAAAAAGCTAAAGAACATTATCAATCAGGTGCTCAATTATATATTGCATTTAGAGAAGCACAAAAAGAAACCTTGTTTAAAACTTTGTTCCTTCATGCAGTGCTTTTAATTGCTGGATTCATTTGTGTGTTTATGCCAGTTCAAGCTATTCAATCTTTTGGTTGGGTTGCATTGGTGTTGTCAATTGTGTCAGCATTTACCAATATGGCTTTAATGAGATTGTTCATTAAAATGTATTTAGCTTTAAATAATGAAGATGGCAAAAAATGTAACTTCCACAAAGGAGGTAAAAATGCTTAAAAGAGATTTTACGAAAACAAACAAAGACTATTTTAACAAAAACAAAAAAATACTCATTTCAGTTGCGGTGTTCTTGCTTATCGGAGTTTTGTTTCTTGCAATTTTTGGTTTAAATGGAAACTTTGAAATTTCAGGTTGTAATGAATTTTCAATTACTGTAACAGAAAAGCAAGCGGAAAATTTGAGTAAACATCAAAAAGATATTTCAACAATCATCAATTCTTACGATGGAAAGTTTGACAACATAAGAATATATGGTGAAGGAGATAACACACAATTTGTTGTTAGATATCTTCATGATGTAGATGATGTTGAAGCATTTGAAATCAACAAATTAGTGGCAGAAGAATTGAATGTTGATCTTTCAAATGTTTCAGAACACGTTAAAATTGCTCCAGTTGCAAACAGCACAGATTATGTCTACACAGCAACTGCAATCTTAATCCTTATGGTTATTGCAACAATATTCTGTTATGTGAGATATAATGGTGCAAGTGCTTTAACAATCATTCTTTCAAATTTACTTGGAACTCTCGCATTGTTATCAATCAGTTCAATTTTAAGATTGGTTGTTGGTATGAGTTATTTTGCAATTTTGGTTATTCTTAATTTGCTAATAGACTATTTTGCAATTAACATTTTTGAAAGCATGCATAAATCTAGTTGGTTAATGTCAAGAGATTATGGAACAGCAATTGAATCTGCTGTAAAAACTTCCAAATTTAGAATGACTGCAATCACAGTTGGTTTAATGGTACTCGGAATCGTATTTGTGTTATTTGCTCCTTCAGCAATCAAATATGTTGTTTTGAATTTAATGTTTATGGCTGTTGTGTTATTGGCTGTTGGTTTATATGTTATTCCGTTTATTTGGAGTTCAGCAATAACTCATTGCAAACAAAGAGAATATAAAGTCAAAGCATCAGCAGTTGAAACTGCAAAAAAATAAAATTTAGTTTGTTATTAAACACAACAATTAAAAAAACCTTTCA
>CAZTNT010000024.1:4370-13746 GCA_964614965.1 uncultured Lachnospiraceae bacterium
TTCAAAAAAATCACTTATAACTATTGCAATTAATGCCAAAATGAATTATAATATAAACATTAAAGAAGAGATCCACTTAAGACTATGAAATATATTTGTAATTTAAATAACAACACGAACCAAGAATTTGTAAGCAAGATGTCAAAAATCTATAATTTGGATGAACATCTTGTTAATCTTTTGTATTCTAGAGGAATTGACACTCAAGAAAAGTTAAACAAGTATCTTCAACCAAGTTTAACAGACTTATATGATCCTTTTTTGTTTGAAAATATGCAATCGGCTGTTGATTTAATTGAGCAACATATTGCAAGAAACAGTAAAATTCTTATTTTTGGAGATTACGATGTTGATGGAATTAGCGCAAGTGCAATTTTGATTAAATATTTTAATTCTGTTGGCGCTAGAATAAGCAATTTTATGCCAAATAGGTATGAAGATGGGTATGGACTTACAATTGCAACAATAGATAAAATTTTTGCTCAAGATAAGCCAGATTTGATCATCACAGTGGATTGCGGAATAACAGGTGTTGATGAGGTTGAATATATCAAATCAAAAGGTGTTGACATTCTTGTTACCGATCATCATGAAAGAGGTGAAGTTCTTCCTGATTGTTTAATCATAAATCCAAAAGTGAGTGTTGCCTATCCATTTAAAGCGTTGTGTGGAGCAGGAGTGGCACTTAAGCTTGTGCAGGCATTGGCTGGGCTCAGTGTTGCAAGTGAATATCTTCCAATATGTGCCATTGCAACCATTGCTGATATTGTTGAATTGCTTGATGAAAACAGAACAATAGTCTCTCTAGGGATTAAAAACATGAAAAAGTTGCCAATTGGTGTGTTAAAATTAATGCACGAATGTGGTTTAAATGAAAGCAATTGCAAAGCAAGTGATATTGCATTTAAACTTGCACCAAAGATAAATGCAAGTGGTAGAATGGGTTCTGCTGAAACAAGTTTGGAATTATATATGGAAGAAAGTCCAAACAATATAAAGAAAATTTGCAATAAAATCTTAGAATTTAACAATCAAAGACAAATGCTATGTGATAAAGTTTATAATGATGTTAAAGCAGACCTTAAGAATTCAAATATTTTTAGAATTAATGCAATTGTTATGTCAAGTCCAGAGTGGGATAGTGGCATTTTGGGGATTGTTTCCGCTCGAATTGCTGAAGAATATCATCGACCAACATTCTTGTTTAGTCAAGTTGAAGATGAATTAGTTGGTTCTTGCAGAAGTGTCAATGGAGTTAATGTTCACACATTGCTCAGCAGTATGAGTCATCTTCTTGCAAAGTTCGGTGGTCATCCTATGGCAGCAGGTTTAACACTCGAAGTTGAACATTTTGATGAATTTATTAAATTAACAAATGAATATGTTGCAGAAAATTTGAACAAGGTAGATTTTTTACCAACAAAATCATACGATTTTGCAATTGATGAAAATGAAATAACATTAAAATTTGTTGAGGATATTGATAGATTAGAACCTTGTGGTCATATGAATACAAGACCAATATTTAATTTTAAATTAAAAAATGCTGTTGTTAGTAGTTTACCAAAACATCCGCAACATTTAGTTTTAAGTTATCCAAATTTTAGTTTGTTAGCTTTTAATTCAAGCGATAAGTATTTTGTTTTGTCAGGTAACACTTCATGCAATCTATTGGCAGATTTGAGCATAGATTCATATAGAAATATGAAGAAAATTTCAGGAATTGTAAAATCAATAGATTATGAAGATATTTATCGCCCGCAAGATAATGAAATTCTGCAAGCTGAATACATTCGTCAAATAATTTATCCACTAGATGGAACATATGCATTTAACAATTATAATAGAGATCAATTGATTAGACTACTTGTAGACATGGAAAAAACAGTGTACGGAACACTGATTGTTGCAAACGACTATAACACCTATATCAATTTTAAAGCAATTTATGATAGCAATAACATAATCAAAAATAGAGTGATGAACATTGCTGATGAAACAGGGCTTAACACAATAGTTTTAGCGCCAACAAATTTTGATTGTTTCAACACATTTTCTAGAATTATCTTTCTTGATCCAATTTTAAACATGGGTTACTTGTCAGCTCTTCAAAAAGCAACAAAATCAACAATATATTTGCCACATAGTCAAGATTTGCATTGTTCAATTTTAGATTCAATTGATTTAAGTAGAACAGAGTTCGGTAGATATTTTAGATTAATTCAATTTGCAATGGATAATAAGGTGTCAGGATATTATACTTACAATTTATTTAAAAATGTCCTTCTTAAAATCAAAGAAAAATCGAATTATTCTTATTTGCAGTTCTTCGTATGTTTGCAAGTGTTTAAAGAATTAGGGATTGTTATAACCAATGAAAATGATTCAGAAATTTTGCAAATCACCAATGTGAAAAATCCATTAAATTCAAGTGCGTTTTATAATAGACTTAACACCATGAAAACAAAAAAATAACAATAAGTTAATCAACCATTAATGTTATTCTGTTTTAATAATACATACATTATATTGTGTATGTATTATTTTATTTAAGAAAATATTGTGTTAACAGTTAAACAATTAAATTGGTGTTGAAAAGCAAAATTATAATGAAAATTGGTTGCTTATAACATTTCAATTTGATATAATAATAAAGGAGTAAATTTTGTTATATTACATTCTATTCAATTCAGATTTAACACCTCAAGATGCGGTAATTCATTTTTTGATTACCATTTTTGTTTACATGATTTCATTGTCTGTTCATGAATTTGCTCATGCTTTCACAGCTTTTAAATGTGGTGATTCCACAGCAAAACAAGCTGGAAGGATGACATTAAATCCGTTTAAACACTTGGATATGTTTGGATTTTTAATGTTCATATTTCTTGGAGTTGGTTGGGCAAAACCTGTTCCAATTAATCCATTAAATTTTAAGAAATATAAAACTGGAACAAGAATTGTTTCAATATCTGGAGTTGTTGCAAATTTAATTTTAGTGATTTTATCAGCAATTTTGATAGTAGTTTTGGCGATGACTGTTGGTTTTGGAGGAGTTGCTCTTGGATATGTTTACACAATTTTGATTTATTTAATCATTGTTAATGGTTTCTTATTTATGTTCAACATTTTGCCAATTCCGCCATTAGATGGCTTTAATTTTATTTCAACGTTTATGAAAAGCGAAAATAAATTTATCAAATTTATGGCAAAAAATGGGTTCAGAGTTTTAATTGGATTAATCTTGTTTGGAATGATAACTGATTTATTGTTTGGTTTTGATCTATTCTCAATGTATTTATCATTACTGAGTGATGCTGTGTTTAAGATTATTTCTTTAATAGGGGTATAGTTAGTGGAAGAGATTGAAAACTTAGAAAGTTCATCAACTTTAACATTTTCTTTTGAGGGGTTTGAAGGACCGCTCGATGTTTTGTTGCACTTAATTTCTGAAAACAACATGGACATAAAAACGGTTAAACTTGCAGCAATCACAGATCAATATTTAAAATACATTGAAAATATGGATACTCTTGACATGGATGACGCAACTGCATTCTTGGATATGGCAAGTAGGTTATTGCTCATTAAATCAAAATCACTTCTTCCTGTAGAGCAAGAAATTGAAGAAGAAGAGGAAATGGATGATGAAACTCGTCTTAGAATTCAACTTCAAGAATATCAATTATTTAAAGAAGCTGGTGGAACATTGCAACAACAAGAAAATGTTGACAGACTTTATAAACAACCAGATAAAAACGTTGGAGATGCGAGAATTGTTTTTAATCAATTCAATCTTGAAAAACTTCTTGATGCTTTTGCTTTCATTTTGATGCGAACAAAAGATAAGGAAAACCCTCAAGAGAAGAAAATTAATCGTGATCGTTGGACAGTTCAAGATAAAATACAATTTTTATCTAATATCTTGAAAGACACCGAAGAAATTAATTTCTTTAGTTTGTTTGATGAAACCTATTCAAAAATGGAAATCATCACAGTGTTTATGGCAATTTTGGAAATGCTTAAATTCCAAAAAATTGAAGTTGTTCAAGCAGAACGTTATGCGGATATAAAAATCAAAAGAAAGGAGGTTCATGATGAGTCTTAAAGAAATTGCAAAAATCGTTGAAGGTGTACTTTTTGTTTCTGGCGAAGGAGTTCCGATAGATGAATTTAAAACTCGTTTTGACATGAACGATAGAGAATTCAATAAATGTCTTGATATCTTGAAAGAAAAATATAATAAAGATAGCGGAATTAACGTTATTACATATAAAAATAAAGTTCAACTTTGTTCAAATCCTGAAATCGTTGAAAACATAAGTGAAATCTTAAACCCAATAAGAGAGCGTAGTTTAACAAAAGCTGCCATGGAAACTGTTGCAATTGTGGCATACAAGCAACCTGTAACGCGTATTGACATTGAAAATATTCGTGGTGTTAACTGTGACTATGCAATTCAACTTCTTCAAGCAAATAACCTTATTGAAGTGGTGGGAAGAAAAGATACAGTGGGAAAACCAGTTCTATTTGGAACAACTGAAAACTTTTTAAAACGTTTTGAACTCAATTCAATTGACGAACTTCCAAACTATAACGAACTTCTTGATAGAATTCGTGTAATCCATAGCGATGGTGAAAGCTTATATCGCGAATTCAAAATTCCAGATGAAGAATCCGTTGAAAATCAGGCAGAACAATCAACTGAAAAACAAGCAGAAACTGAAGAAGAACCAAAAGAAGAATAGTTCGAGTTGTTGCCAACTCACTAAACGCCTATGCTAAGAAATCGTTCGCAAATTTAAACTTGCTAAACGCTTACACTAAGTCGCAAGTTCAAACTTGTTCACTCAAAAATAAAAACGTAGTTGATGATGTGTTGTTCTGATTGAAGTGTAAGATTGAATAATGGAAAAAGAGGATGTTATTATGTCATCCTGAGCGTAGTCAGCGATATTCAAGCATCCAACTCTCACATCCTGAGCGGAGTCGAAGGATCCCCTAAACGAAGAATAGAAAAAATCCCTTATCCAAAGGGATTTTTTAGTTTTCAATACCTAATAAATAATCAGTGCTGACTTTAAAAAATTTCGCCAATTTAATAATGTAACTTACTTTGGGTTCATTAATGTCTTTTTCCCAAAAATCAATCGCTTTTTGTGTTACACCTATTGCTTTAGCTAAACTTTGCTGTGACAAATTTAATTCATTTCTTAATTCTTTTAGTCGGTTAGAAAATTTTTCATACATATAATTATATATTAGTAGAAATTTACTTAATATACTTGACAAAGTAGAATTCTACTTGATATAATATAATTGTTGTAATAAAAATTACAAAACATTGGAGGATGAAATGAAAAATAAATTAGGTAAAAAATTATTAGTAGGAGGAGCTTGTGCTTGCTTGTTGTTAACGGGTGGTTTAACCCTTAGTGGTTGTTCACTAAGTGATGAACAACAAAAAGCATTAGATGTTTTGGTTGCAAACACTGAAACGTTGGTAACAGATTTTGGCTCATATCTTGATGGGCAAAATGCAAAAATTGATAAAGATAAAGCAGTCGAAATGATTTCAAAATCAAGATTGAATTTTGTAATGAGCAATTTTAATCAATTGGATATGAAAGTTAATATGAATATGTATGAAGGATATGAAGATAAGTTATTATATGAGGGTTCATTTCAACAAGTTTATAAATCAGAAAATGGTGTTAAATTTATTGCTGAAATTGAAGATGGAGAAATAGAAAGTATTTCAAAATCCGATTTTAATAAAGACTTACATTATTCATATTTAAATGTTGACAATGAAGAGACATTCGATAGTGAAGTAGAATATAAACATATAATGTGGTCAATGACTTCAGCAGATATATTTAATCAAATGCCTGTTGGTGAAATAGGTGAAATAAATACAAATGATATTTATAACATTAAATCAATTGAAGGGGGGTATGAGTTTGAACTTGTGATTAAATTAACTGATTTAACTGAAACAGATTTGAGTAAATATGAAGAAGATGCTGAAGTTGTAATTTATAATATAATTATGAAGATTGAAATTAAAAATGATTATATAACAAAAGTTAACTTTAAAGGAATTCAAACAACAGTTCCTGTGGAAGATTTAAAAGAAAATGAAGGAACAATAGAGTTAGATGAACATGGAATTCCAGTTATTTACAATTATGCATATATTAATGTGGTTACAGAGTTGATGGATGTAGAATATAACTATGAAAATATTGATTTCTCAACAATTGAAGAAAAAATTGCAGAAATCGAAGCAACATATTTAACTCAAGAATAATCTAATTAGAATAAATTTATTTAAAAATAAGATACTACAATTATGTGGCGTCTTATTTTTTCTTTTTTAACATTTCTAAATATTTGGCAGTTTATTTATCCGTTTTTAATTAAGTTTGAAATTAAGTGCAATGTGCTTAAACTTAAGGGCGGAATAAGTGTTAAATTTTTTAATAAAATTAAGTTGGAATTTAAGTTTAGAGTGAAAAATGGATATATTTATATCTATTTTAACAACAAAGAGCGTAAGGAAAAAATTGATAAGAAAAACTTTAATATTGTCTTTATTTTAAACCTTATAAATCAACTATATTTTAGGCATCAGTTGTTAAATTGTAATTTAACATCAAACTTCGGTTTTGTGCTTGATTCAATGATAACAGCAACCACTTGCGGATTTATTGATGTGATAAGCAAATGTGTTTTGAGTAAAGTTAAAAATAATAAGAAATCAGCACATATTTTTGTTGAAGTTAATCCAAAATACAATGAAGATATTTTTAATCTCAGGCTTAATTATGAAATGCGAATGAGTGTGGTTGACATAATTTATACTTTCATTTTCACAATCATCCGCACAATACAAAAGCATGTTCGTGAAAAAGCTCGCTAATTTGAACTTGCTAAACGCCTACGCTAAGCCGCAAGTCCAAACAGCTTGCTTAAAGAAAAAGTGGTATTTTCATTAAATTGGATAGTGAAAAAAGGAGTATAAAAAGTGAAAAAAGATAGAGTTGATTTAAATGGTGAAAGAAAAATTGAAAGTTTGGTGGATGTGTCGCTTGACAAAATACGTACACTCATTGATGTGAACTGTGTTGTTGGAAATGCAATTAGCATGCCAGATGGAAGCAGTATTATTCCAATCTCAAAAGTGAGTGTTGGGTTTGTTTCAGGTGGTGGTGAATATAACGACTTAAATGCAAAAAGAAATTCGGCAGATTTTCCCATGGCAGGTGGCACAGGTGGCGGATTCACAGTATCTCCAATTGGTTTTTTCGTAGTAGATAACAATAAGTTTAAACTCATTCGTGCGGACAGGTCTAGCGCCTACATAGGTCTTATTAAAAACGCAACGGAAGTTATGAAAAAATTTGTGGAGAAACTTAAATGAGGAAGTTAAAATATTTTGGCTTAATTTTTGTGGTATGTTTGCTCGTTTTTTGTTCATCAATTAGCACAAACGAAATGCAGGTTTTCGCTATTCAAACTGCAAACTTCAGCACAAGCGCAAAAGCTATGTGTGTGTTGGAAAAAGATAGCGGAAGAGTAGTTATAAGTAAGAACATGGATCAAGCACTTCCTATGGCGTCAACAACAAAAATTGTAACAGCTATAACCGTAATTCAAAATTGTGAAAACCTTGATGAAATTATTCAGGTTGCAGATTCAAGTGTTGGGGTTGAAGGTTCATCAATTTATCTCAGACATGGTGAGTTAATAAGTGTTAAAGATTTACTTTATGGTCTAATGCTCAGGAGCGGAAATGACAGTGCTGTGGCTCTCGCTTGTCATGTTGGGGGAAATGTTGAAGGCTTTGCAAAGTTAATGAACGAAACTGCAAAAAACACAGGTGCAAACAATTCTAATTTTGTAACTCCTCATGGGCTTGATCATAAAGATCACTACACAACTGCTTATGACTTAGCAAAAATCACTGCATATGCATTAAACAATCCGATTTTTAAAGAAATAGTCTCAACAAAGATGCATGTTGTTGAAGCCACTAACAAAAGCGATAAGCGTTACATGAGCAACAAAAATCGCTTGCTGAATAGTCTTGATGGTTGCATAGGTGTTAAAACTGGTTTCACAACTCGAGCGGGAAGATGTTTGGTAACTGCCACAGAACGAGACAATGAAACTTTTGTTTGTGTGGTACTAAATTGTGGACCGATGTTTGAAGAAAGTGCTAAGTTACTAAACACGGCTCACGCACTTTATGAAAATAAAAAGATAATTGATAAAAATAGAGAAATTTATAACGAATATATAATAGATCAAAACCAAGGAAAATTATATTTATATGCAGAGGAAGATTTATATTATCCAATCATGGAAAGCGAAATGGACAAATTAAGATTAGAATATAATGTTAAACTTGATAATGCCAAAGTTGGAGACATTATTGGAGAAATTAAAGTATTTTTTGAAAATGACTTGCTAAAAACCATAAAATTAGTTACAATGAATAAAATTGACAAATTGATAGAGAATGACACTCTAGAGATTAGTGAAATTTTATGGGAAGAAAAGGTAAATGAGAATTAATAAATATTTAGCCCTTTCGGGATTGGGAAGCAGAAGAAATGTTGAAGTATTAGTTACAACTGGAAAAATTAAAGTTAATGGAAAAGTTGTTCGTGAACTTTCAACCGACATTAAGGACACAGACATTGTTCAATTCAACAATAAACCTGTTAAAGTTGCAACAAATTTTGTTTATTATAAACTTCACAAACCAAAAGGTTATGTAACGACCGTTGAAGATGACAAGGAACGTAAAACAGTAATGGATTTGCTCCGTGGAGTTCATCAAAGAGTTTATCCTGTTGGCAGATTGGATTACGACACTGAAGGACTTTTACTCTTCACAAATGATGGAGACATAACAAACATTTTAACGCGACCTAACAGCGAAGTTGAAAAGACTTACACTGTGCATATTGAAGGAGTTATCTCAAAGGATGAAATCCAACGTTTAGCTCAAGGTGTTGACATTGGAGGTTACACAACAAAGCCATGCCGAGTTCAGCTTGTGGAAGAAACTGATAGATTAAGTAAACTTAAAGTTACAATCAGTGAAGGAAAGAATCGTCAAATTAGAAAAATGTTTGAAGTTATTGGCAAGAACATAACACTTCTTCGCAGAATTCAAATTGGCGAAATTGCTCTTGGTGGACTTTCTCGTGGCGAATATGTTCCACTCAACGCAAAGGAACTAAAATATTTAAAATCATTAAAAAAATAAGGAAATTTGTTTTGTTTCTTCACTAAACACTCACTAAGTCATTCTGAGCGTACTTTGTATCCTGAGCGGAACGAAGTGTAGTCGAAGGTTCCC
>CAZTNT010000025.1:0-13129 GCA_964614965.1 uncultured Lachnospiraceae bacterium
CCCCTCAATTCCATTTTCAAGTTCAACAAAAATTCCAAATTCTTGAACTCCAGAAATTGTTCCTGTAAACTTTTCTCCTAAGAATTTGCTCATATAAACAGCTTTTTTATAATCATCAACTTCACGTTCAGCTTCATCGGCATTTCTCTCTGTAACACTTGATTGTTCGCTTGCTCGTTCCACTATTGGTGTATATTTAATTTTCAATTCATCTTTTGGAACGCCGTTAATGAATTGCTTAATAATTCTATGAATCATTAAATCTGGATAACGTCTAATTGGACTTGTGAAATGACAATAAAACTCACTTGCCAAACCAAAGTGCCCCAGGCACTCAGGAGCATATCTTGCTTTCATCATTGAACGAAGAATTAATTTTGTTAAAGTTTTTTCTTTTGATGTGCCCTCTATCTTTTCAATCACTTTTTGATAACTCATAGGTTTGTCGCCATCTACTTTCAAGTTATTAGGAACACCCATATTTTTGAGAAGTTCTGAAATTTGAGCAACCTTTTGTTCGTCTGGCTTTTCATGAACACGATAAACAAATGGAAGAGCTAAGTCAAAAAAAGTTTTTGCAACAACTTCATTTGTTAAAACCATCAAACATTCTATGATTTCATGCGACTCATCTTGAATTCGATTTTCAATGCTTACAACCTCTCCTTGACTATTTTCAATAATATATGGTTCAGGAAGATTGAAACGAATTTCACCTTGTGCTTTTCGTTTTTCTTTTAATATATTTCTTATTTCTTGATAAGCCAAAATGTCATCATAAACATCTGAATATTTTTCAATTAAGAACTCATCTCCATTAAGTATGTTTTGAATCTCTGTGTAAGTCATTCTATGTTTGCTCTTAATCACTCCTTCCACAATTTGGGAAGATTTAACATTACAATTTGCATCAAGTTCAATTATCACTGACAAAACAAGACGATTAACACCTTCACTTAATGAACAAATTCCATTTGAAATTTCTTTTGGAAGCATTGGAATGACCATGTTAGGAAAGTAAACGCTGGTGCCTCTTTTGAAAGCACTTTTGTCAAGTGGCGAATTTTCAACCACATAATTTGAAACATCGGCTATGTGAACATAAAGTTTATATCCACCATTGCTTAATCTTTCAACAGCAATTGCATCGTCAAAGTCACGAGCATCTTCGCCATCTATTGTGATAACTCGTTGTTCTGTGAAATTTGCTCGTTTTTTGAAGTTACGCAAATCAACTTTTTGGCTGATTGCCCTAGCACATGCAAGCACATCAGGTTCAAATTCTTCCACCAAATTAAACGAACGTATTATTGAAATTTGTTCTGCTTTTGGAGTGTTTGCTTTGCCCAAAACTTCAATAATACGACCACGCATTGTGTTTGTTTCAATTGAACTCATGTCAATTTCAACCCAAACTTTATCATTATTTTTTGCGTTAGCGCAATCATTTTTGAAAATACGAATTTGGGGCAACTTTTCATCATCTGGAAAAACGACGTTTTTATTTTTCCCTTCGATAAATGTTCCAACAACATGAGTTGTGTTGCGAGTTAAAATTCTAACAACCCTTCCTTCGATTTCTTCTTCTGATTTTCTGTTTATGATTTCAACCAAGCAATCGTCCGCGTCAAATGCACCATTAATTGCATATGCTGGTATGAAAAAGTCTGGCATATCTTTAACTTGTGCAAAGCCGTATCCCTTTTTGTTTAAAACCATTTTTGCTTTGAAAAAACCACGGTCGGCAGAAATTGAAATTCTTTTATCTTCATCTAAAAATAATGTACCATCTTTGATTAAATCGTTAATTTGAAGTTTTAAATCAATTTGTGCTTCTTTTGTTATTTGAGATAATTTCTTACTCAAATTTTCAAGTGTTAAGTAAATTAATCTATTTTCTCGTATTATTTCAACTAAATTCATACTATTATATTATCAAATTATTTGAAGAAAATAAAACAATTTTGAATAAAACCTTTTAAACCAACAAAAAAAATGGCGAAAGCCGTTTTTTTAAAATGATGATTGCACTTTCATAAACACAAAATACAAAATGCTGAAGAATGCAATTAATCCAAGACAAATGTAAATCAATCTTGTGATTCTACCTTCTCTTGAACCAGATTTGTTTTGTGAATAGTAACTATCTTGATTTCCTGTGATTGCATTGTTTGTTTCACCGCCACCAGTGATTTGCATAAACACCAAAACAATCATAACAAGACATAACAAAGCCAACACAACTAAACAAATTTTTTCAAAAACTGGAAAACTTTTTGTAATCCAAGTAGGAACTGTTCCTAAAATAAAATTCATATTTCCTCCAAATCTAAATGATATTATATCACACAAAAACGATATTGACAAGTCTTTTTAATCACTTTTCATTACCTTAAGTAGGTCAAATATGCAACAAGTGCAAACAAAATAATTGCTAAAACAATTAAACTTACCTTTTCAAACTTCTTTTGTTCTCCATTATATTTTTTGAAAAATTTCATAATAAGAACCAAAATCCAAGCAACAAGCGCTAACCAAATTGTTGCAAACACCAAAGTGTTCATTGTTTGAATAAAATTGACAAATTGATAATAAATCGATTTCATAATTTTTTCCTTTGTGAGTTGATTATAACAAATATAAACACATTTGTCAAGTTTCGATTTTCACCACCGTTAAACGATTAAGCTTTTCCCCTCAAAATATTTGCTTTGCTTAACATCCATTAATTCCAAAAAGGTTGGCGCAATATCTTGAAGACTGCCTCTCTCTTTCATTTTATGTTTACCATCAGCAACAACACAAAAAACTGGATTAATTGTGTGTGCCATATGTGGTTCGCCGTTTACAGTTTTCATTTCTTCAGCATTTCCATGATCAGCAGTAATCATCACAAAATAATCATTCTTTTTTGCATATTTAAGAACTTTTTTTAAACATTTATCAACAACTTCAAGCGATTTAATAGTTGCACCATAGTTTCCAGTGTGTCCCACCATATCCGCATTAGAATAATTTACAATTACTACATCATAATCTTTTTTGATTGCCTTTTTAACTTCTTTTGTGATTTCTTTTGCTTTCATTTGTGGAGTAAGCGCAAAATCACTAACATTATGACTTGGAACATGAACTCTATCTTCTTTTTCAAACGGCTCTTCTCTTCCACCATTTAAGAAATATGTTACATGCGCATATTTTGTCGATTCGCCAATCTTTATTTGAGATAAATTATTTTTGCTTAAATATTCGCTTAATGTGTTTTGAATAATTTTGCTTGGATACATAACTTTTGATTTTGTTTCACCAACATCACTCATTGTCACTAAGCTACATTTCAATTCCTCACATTTTTTCACAATTTGACGCAATCTATCTTCACGGAAATTAAAGAAAAGTACGCAATCATTTTTTGAAACACCATTGTAGGTTTCAGATTTTACGCTTCTTGGCTCAATGAATTGATCATTTTTTCCTTGACCATGTTGTTCTTCTATATATCTTTCAACATCAGTTATGCTGTTATTTGGCCAAAACATTACATTAAATGCCTCGTTAGTACGTTCTTCGTGATTTTCCCTATCCATCGCAAAAAAACGTCCAGAAACACTCAAAATTGAGCAATTTTTGATGTTTTTTATATGATTTTTTAGGATTTTTAAATATTTTAAGCTATCATACGCACCTGAATCTCGCCCATCTGTAACAAAGTGAATGTAAATATTCTTTGCATTATCTTTTGCCAAGTTAATGATTTCCAAACAATGTTCAATGTTACTGTGAATATTTTTATCACTCATAAGTCCAAATAAATGTAAATCTGAATTATTTTTCTTTAAACTTTCAAGAGCTTTAGTTAATACTTTATTTTTTGCAAATTCTCCTGACAAAATATCATCACGAATTTGTTTTGCAGTTGAATTTACAACTCGACCAGCACCAATTGTTGTGTGTCCAACTTCACTTCCGCCCATTTCGCTTTCAAACAAACCAACCGCATCACCATGAGTTTTCAACAACGAGTGTGGCAACTTTTTTAAAGCATTCAAAGTGGGAGTTTGTGCATTTACAACAGCATTATATTCACTTGGTTTTCCTTCACCATAGCCATCCAAAATGATTAAAATTCCTTTTTGCATTATTCCCCCTTAACGATTTGGATGAAATCATTCAATTTTAATGAAACGCCACCCATCAAAAAACCATCAGCATTAGATTTCTTCAACTCATTTATATTACTTAAATTGACGCTTCCACCATATAAGATTTTAACATCATAACCACAATCACTTGCTGTTTCTTTAATAAGTTTTATTGCTTGATTAATTTTATTAACAGTCGGCTGTTCTCCAGAGCCAATAGCCCACACAGGTTCATAAGCAAACACAACTTCACTTTTTTTAGCTTTTGAAAGCGCAGATTTAACTTGTTCAACTAAAACGTCTAATTTGCTATTTTTTGTTTCTTCACCAACACAAACAATCGGAATTATATCATGCATTTGCAACATTTCAACTTTTGTTGCCACATCTTCATTTGTTTCACCCATTGCTCGCCTTTCACTATGTCCAACAACACAATAAGTTGTATCAAACTCTTTAAGCATGCGAACACTTATTTGACCTGTGGATTTCTTATCTTCAACAGAGCAAACATCCTGTGCACCTAAAAAAACATTTTTACTCTTAATTTTGAAAAATGGCATATAGACAAAAGGAGGACACAATATAACTGTGTCCTTGCTCTTAAGTTTATTAATAACTTTATTCACATTTAGATAAAAGTTTTTGTCGCCATTCATTTTATAATTTGCAACAAATATCATAAAACTCCTAATTATCTTCAATCAATTCTACACAAGGAAGATTTTTCCCTTGCAACAACATAAGTGATGCACCGCCACCAGTTGAAATATGGCTAACTTTTCTTGCCACACCCAAAGACTGAATTGCCGCAATGCTATCACCACCACCAATTATTGAAGTTGACTTGCTTTTTGCAACGTATTTTGCAATCTTGTTAGTTCCACGTTTGAATTTTTCATATTCATAAACACCAACTGGACCATTCCAAACAATTGTGCGTGCTTTTTTAATTTCCTTTTTGAAAGCCTTGATTGTTTTTGGACCAATATCCATTCCTTGATATTCATCAGCAAAGAAGCCACTGTTAAACAATTTTACTTCTGAATCCTCACTAAAATCTTTTGCTCCAACATTATCAATTGGGAGAACAATTTTAACACCTTTTTCTTTTGCCCTATCCAACAACTCTTTTGCCAAATCAACCTTCGAATTATCAACAAGAGACATACCAATGCTTCCACCAATTGCTTTAATGAATGTATATGCCATGCCACCGCCAATTAAAATTGTGTCTACTTTTTCAATTAAGTTTTCAACAACTGGCAATTTGTCAGAAACCTTTGCTCCACCCAAAATTGCAACAAATGGTCTTTCAGGCTTGTTTAAAACCTTATCAAACATTCTAAGTTCTTGTTCAACTAAGAAACCACAAACGGCTGGAACAAGTTTAGCAATTCCATAAGTTGAAGCATGTTTTCTATGAGCTGTTCCAAAAGCTTCCAACACAAAAACATCTGCAAGACGAGCAAGTTTTTTTGCAAAAGAATCTTCATTTTTTTCTTCTTGTGGATAAAATCTAATGTTCTCCAACATTAAAATATCACCATTTTCCATTTTATCAACAAATTCAACTGTTGACTTATCCAACAAATCCTCAGCAAAAGAAACTGGTTTTTCCAGCAATTTAGACAATCGAGCCAAAACTGGACGCAAAGAAAGTTTGCTATCCACTTGACCATTTGGACGGCCCAAATGAGAACATAAAATAACCCTTGCTCCGTGTTCAGTTAAATATCTTATTGTTGGCAATGTTGCAACAATCCTTGTGTCATCCACAATTTTGAGTTCATTGTTGATTGGAACATTATAGTCAACACGAACCAAAACTCTTTTTCCAGCAACATCAATGTCTCTAATAGTTTTTTTCATTACTATCTCCAAAAAAATAAATTCAACCTAGTATTATTCAAAAGCATTATACCATAGCAAAAAGATTTTTCAAAATGAAATTTGAATGTTTTTTTAAATTTTTCACTTTTTTAAGGCATTTTATCGATTAAATTTATTAAATACATTCCACTGATGCATTTAAAACATGTTCTATGCTACCATTTTTAATATAGTAAATAATGTTTTTCCCCATTCTATCGCATGAAACAATATTTATTGCTTTCAAAATCTTCAGCTGATGACTGATTGTTGTTTGATTAATATCTAAAACCTTTGTCATTTCTCCAACACATAAAGGTTTAATCAAAAGCAAAATAATAATTTTCAGTCTTGTGTTATCGCTAAAAGCATAGAAAAATTCAGTCATGTTTTTGATGTGATGTTTGTTGGGCATTAGTTCTTTTAGTTTATATTCATCTCTAATTTCGAATTTCATAATTTAATGTTAAACCTTTAAAAATTTTAAACAAATCATTCACACCCACACATTTTGGCGAATAAATAATAAAAACCATTTAATTTATATAAGGAGTGAGAAAATGAATATAAACGCTTTTTTTATTTTATTCGCAATACTCATTGCAATTATAGCCCAAGCAACAAACACAAATTTGGTTAGCAACACAACTTTCTTGCTTTTATTGTTACTAGCTCTTGGTGCATACAATCAAAACAATAACAATAATAGATGCTGTTGCAATAATGTTTTTGGGCAACAACAAAGTTTTATTTGATCTGAGCGATTTAAAAAACAGCAGATGCTGTTTTTTAATTAAAGTAATTTATTCCCATATTAGTTTTTAATTTAATTAAATTTTCATAAGCAACTTTACGCGCTTTTTCCGTTCCCTTTCTCAAAATTTCAAAAACAAATTCTGGATTTTTTTCCAGTTCTTTTCTTCTTTCTCTAATTGGTTCAAGAAGTTCTTGAAGAATATTGTTTAAGAATTTTTTAATTTTCATGTCACCCAAGCCACCACGAGTGTAATGAGCTTTTAATTCGTCCATATTTTTATATTCAGGCAAGTACTTCACAAAATCTTCTGGTTTTGAGAAAACATCTAAATATGTGAAGACTGTGTTACATTCAACTTTGCCAGGGTCTTCAACTCGAATATGATTAGGGTCTGTATACATTGAGAAAACCTTTTGCTTAATCTCTTCAGGTTCGTCACTTAAATAAATACAGTTTCCCAAACTTTTGCTCATCTTTGCTTTTCCATCTGTACCAACAAGACGATAACATTTTTCACTTTCAGGAAGAACTGCTTGTGGTTCTAAAAGAGTCTTACCATATAAATTATTGAACGAGCGCACAATTTCACGAGTTTGTTCAATCATTGGAAGTTGATCATCTCCAACCGGAATTATTGTTGCGTTAAACGCCGTTATGTCGGCCGCTTGACTTACTGGATATGTTAAGAATCCCATTGGAATTGCTCCACTGAAGTCTTTTGATTTTAATTCTTCTTTAACAGTTGGATTTCTCTCAAGTCTTGCAAGTGTAACAAGGTTCATGTAATAGAATGTAAATTCAGTCAACTCACTAACTTCACTTTGAACAAAGAATGTCACCTTGTTTGGATCAAGTCCAACTGCTAGATAATCCAACGCAACTTGTAAAACATTATCCTTAACTTTTTGAACATTTCCAAAGTTGTCAGTCAATGCTTGTGCATCTGCAAGCATAACATAATATTCGTCATAACCACCTTTTTCTTGCAACTCAATTCTTCTTTTTAAACTTCCAACATAATGGCCTAAATGTAAGTGACCTGTTGGCCTATCTCCTGTTAATATTATTTTTTTATCCATTTTATTTCTCCTTTTTTATTTTATTGTTGTAAAAAATCATATTTTAATTGTTTTTATTATACCAATTTATTTATTTTTAGTCTACAAATTAATTTATTAATAATATTTTTCACAAATTTTATTTAATAATTTTAAAAATATTTCATTATATTTTTTATATTCATTTATGTCAACATATTCATTTGGTTTGTGAGCAAGTTCCATGTCACCAACACCGCAAATCATAGCATCTCCGCTTAATTTTTGATAGTATCCCGCTTCACATCCACCCATAAATTTAGTAACATTTAAGTTTAACGAATTTGCAATTTTATTAATTATTTTTTCATTTTTTACTTCTAATGGTGGAATTTCAAGCATTTTTTTAATTTTTATTTTTGTTTTATATTCTTTTTCTAGATTTTTTGTTTTTTCAATAATAAGTTTTATAAATTTGTAAATATTTTTTGCGTTTGTTGAACGAACATCAAATTTCAATTTGCAATAATCTGGAACTCGATTCACTATATCGCCACCTGAGATAACGCCACAATTAGAAGTTAAATCTACAAACCCTTTTTGAGCTTCTTCAATAAAACTGACCAAACGAGCCATAATGTTAATTGCATTAATTCCTTGATTGATGATACTGCTATGACAAGCTTTTCCAATCACTTCAACAAAAAACTCATAGCATCCGTTTGCTTGATTGTTTATTTCACACTTAGTTGGCTCTCCAACAAGTGTAAACTTTGGTTTAATGTTAAATTTTTTAAAATAGGAAATAACATTCTCAACACATTTTAAATCTGTTTCCTCATCCGTTGTTAACACAACAACAATGGGGCACCATAGTGACTTTAAACGTGAAATATTGTCCAAAATCACCGCAGTGAAACTTTTCATATCAATACTTCCTAATCCATACGCCTTATCACCAAGTTCTGTTAATTCAAGCGGATTTGTATTATATTTTTCTTTGTCCGGAGCAACAGTGTCAATGTGACCGGACAGAACAATTGGTTCAATATCTTTTAACTTTGTGTTTAATCCTACAATTAAACTTTTATTTTCATTCTCTTTATTTTTAATGATTTTAATTTCTTCACTTTCTCGTAAAAATTTATTTTTCAAATATTCAATTATATTATCACCATTATCATAAGAATTAATGGCTACTAATTCCTTTAAATTTTCTAACATATTGTTCTCCTTTTAAAACAAAAAACCCGTTGCGTAAGTTTAACAAAACATACCAACGGGTTTTTTTGAACTTTATGTTTACCATTTATATGTTTTGCGAATAGCCAAAAATCCATTCACAAAACATAATGCTTGTGAATGTTGATTAACTATGCCACAATACTAATGAATTCAACATAAAGTCCTCCTTTATTTAATTATATGTTATCACTTAAAATTTAATTTGTCAATACAAAATTCAAATTCATGTAAATAAAGTTGAATTTATCAACAGAAAAATAAAAATTTTTTAAAATTTATCTTCACTATCCTTCTTTTCATATAACATTATCATAATCGCCATCACTAAATATGCCAAAACAACAAGCACAAAGAAAATTCGAAAAACAACTAAATTTTTAATTAAACCAACACAGATTAACGCAATAAATGAAATTATTCTTACAATTTGAAAAATGCTTTCAACAACACACTGATGTTCAGCAATTTCCGCATACATTCCATTTTCTTTCAAGTTTTTATTTCTTATTATATCAAATGTTGTGGTGGTTATTACTTCGCAAACTGATAAACAAAGATGATAAATAATCAGAGTTACAACGTTAGGAACAAATGCAAATATTAATACTCCTACAAATGGCAAAATACCAACAGCACTAAACAACCATCCTCGCTTTCCAAATTTGGTAAATCTCTTAAACAACAGCAAAACAACAATTGTCACGCAAGCAAATATACTTGTTATCGAACCAAGACTAAAACTTGAGCCAAACTGCATCATAATATTTATATTTAACAAAATTGAAACAACAGACGTTAAACCGTAAACTATGCAAATTTTATATATGAATTTAATTTTCCTATTAATTTTTGTATCTTTCTTTAAGCCTTGAATATATTTTTTTAAATTAAAGTCGCTATTTTCCGGTTTTTTAGATTTTACAAAAAATGAAATTACAATCTGAATAACGCTTAAAATCAAAACATAAATTGCAACCACTGTGTAAGTTGAAATGTCGATAAGCATACCCAATAATATTGGACAAACAACATTAATAACTTTACCCAATATAGTCAAAACAACAGCAAAATTATCCATTGACTTTCTGCTTACCATTTCTTGCTTTAACACGTTGTAGCTAGCATAATAAGCACCATGCGCCAAACCATTCAAAACACCAGCCAAAACGACAATTTTTGCTAAATCTTTCCCATAAAATATCGTTACAATCACCAACACCGCTTTGATTATATTTGCAATTCGATAAACCCATATTCTATTTGATTTGTCTACCCAAAATGAAAATAAAAAATAAGAAATCAACATGCAAAAATAAGAAGCAAGTTGATATATTCCAACATTTAAAACATATGAAAATAAATCAGAAGTTAAAGTGTAAATATGTGCAATCAAAAAAGTGGATAAAAATAAATTTATCACACTAAACATCAAATGACACACACTCAATCCTATTGTAGACTTCTTATCACATTTGCTAGTTTCAATATTATAAGAATACCCCATAAAATCCTCTATTCCGTTAAATTATAGCAAAAAAATTGTTGTAAAACAACAATTTTAATGTCTAAATAAAATTAAATAGGTTAGATGCTCTTTTGTTTTCATTGAATTTTGATAAATATTGTTCAAACAATTTTTTTTCATTGCTATTTTGTCCAACTAAAATGATAACACTGTTAAACATAAGAGGCAATGAAATTAAATCATATTGCTTTAAATAACTTACCGCATCAGAAATTGCTTCTTTGATTTCTACATTAATTTTTGCATCAAGTTGAACTGTTCTTTTTCCTTTTTCAATGACAACAATTAAACTTTTATACGTATATAAATCAAAATTATTGTTTCTGAATATTTGTGTTTTATTTCTATAAGGTGATATTTCGCTTTGCATATTAACTCCTCAACATATTCTACCACAAAAATAACATTTGTCAATAGTTAAAACAAAAAATCCCGCAATTGCGGGATTTTAAATATTATTATGCTAACAAGAAAACTTATTTTCGTGTGAAAATTATTTTACTTTTTTAAAAACATAACAGCCAAAGATTTCGCCACCGAAGATATAGTCTCCAGACTTCCAATCCATGATTAAATATTCAACTCCATCAATTTCTTGAATAATATAGTTTGATGCAGTTTGAGAAGTTAAAATAAAATCTTTTGTCCATTTGATTTTGCTAATTTCACCTTTAGATGTTTCTCTAAAACAATCTCCATTAGGCATTAAACTCAAACTTTTTAAGAATAAATCATCATCAGTTTTAGGAACATAATTAAATTTTTCTTTAATTGAAATCCAATCAATTGCAATCCAGCTTCCAACTGCTTTTTCGTCCAATTCAAATGGCAAATCAACATTATCTTTTATTTTAATTTCTTCTTCAGTATATTGCTTGCTATTCTCTTTAATGTAAACCATAGTGTGTAAATAATCTTGATCTGTGTTTGTAATTTCAACGAACAATTTATCATCAACGATTGAATATTTATAATAGTTACCCCTGAAATGATAAATCACACCCTTAGACCAACTTTTAAAAACCCAATACCCTTGACCATTCGGTAAGAAATAAATTTCTTTAAATAAAATATCTTGATCTTGATAAGTTTCACCAAGGTTAAATTTTTCAACACTTTCACATGAACAAAGATATTTCCATTTTCCGATTGCTTGGTCGTCATTAATAAATGGTTTCATAATTTTCTCTCCTTTTTGAATACTAAGGTAAGAAATCACATTCAACTTTTTCTTCAATTCTGAAATCTCTTTTTCAATATCTTTAAATTTGTTATTAAAAGATGTTTCGTCAAAATCTTTAATTTCAGCCAAAGAAAATCCGAGATCTTTCAAAAGTTGTATTTTGTGAATAGTTTTGATATTATCTTCATCATAGTAACGATAACCCGTGTAGATGTCGACCTCTCTCGGTTTTATCAAACCAAAATCTTCATAATATCTAAGCGTTTTTATTGAAATGTCACAAACTTTTGCAATTTCTCCAATTTTATAAAGTTGAGCCATTGTTTCCTCCTTGCACCCACATATTAACACTACAGCAAACTGGAGAGTCAATACTTTTTTTAAAAAATTTTTTAAATTTTTTATTTTTTATTTTAATAATCATTTTAGCATAAAAAACTAGTTAAAACAAGAAAATGCTTTAACCTATTTTTATCTTATAACCCCATAAATCTTAAGCTTAAAACTTTTTCTTTTATTTCACCCAAATCTTCATCTTCGATCATTTTCAAAATAATTCTTTTCATATTTTCCTCCTTGCAAGTAACTTTGCACCAACACTATAACATTACACTTTGCTGGAGAGTCAATATGTTTTTTAAATTTTTAATAATATTTGTTTTATTTTAAACACAAAAAAATCCCGCAATTGCGGGATTTTTAATATTCGATTGTTAATCAGAAGTCATTTCTTACTAATCATTATTTAATGATATCAGCAACAACACCTGAACCAACTGTACGTCCACCTTCACGGATAGCGAATCTCATACCTTTTTCGATAGCGATTGGGTTGATTAATTCGATTTCCATTGTGATGTTATCACCTGGCATAACCATTTCAACTCCTTCTGGAAGTTTAATAGAACCAGTGATGTCAGTTGTACGAACGTAGAATTGAGGTCTGTAACCATTGAAGAATGGAGTATGACGACCACCTTCTTCTTTCTTCAAAACGTAAACTTCAGCTTTGAATTGAGTGTGAGGTGTGATTGAACCAGTTTTAGCCAATACTTGACCACGTTCGATTTCAGTTCTTTGGATACCACGAAGGAGAAGTCCTGCGTTGTCACCTGAACGAGCTTCGTCAAGTGATTTACGGAACATTTCGATACCAGTGATAACTACTTTACGAGTTTCTTTAATACCTACTAATTCAACTTCTTCGTTAAGTTTAACGATACCACGTTCAACTCTACCTGTTGCAACAGTACCACGACCAGTGATTGAGAACACGTCTTCAACTGGCATTAAGAAAGGTTTATCAGTATCTCTTTCTGGATCTGGAATGTATTTATCAACTTCTGCCATAAGTTCAAGAATACAAGC
>CAZTNT010000026.1:0-12927 GCA_964614965.1 uncultured Lachnospiraceae bacterium
AAAAAGCAGAAGAAACTCAAGAAAACGCATAATTTATTAAGGGGAGGAAAAATTTTATGCCAATTACAGCAAAAATGGTAGCTGAATTAAGAGAAATGACAGGTGCAGGAATGATGGACTGCAAAAAGGCTTTGGTTGAAGCTAATGGAGATATGAACAAAGCCGTTGAAATTCTTCGTGAAAGCGGAATAGCAAAAGCTGCAAAGAAACAAAGCAGAATTGCAGCAGAAGGTATTGTGGATTGTTACATTCATGGTGCTGGTAAATATGGTGCAATGGGTGAATTTAACTGTGAAACAGACTTTGTTGCAAAAAATCCAGACTTTAAAGAATTTGCTCATAACATTTTAATGCAAGTTGTTGCAAGTCGTCCACTTTGTGTTAACATTGAAGATCTTCCAGCTGAAAAAGTTGAAGAAGAAAGAAAAATTTACCGCGCTCAACTTCTTAACGAAGGAAAACCTGAAGCAATGGTTGACAAAATCGTTGATGGTAAAATCAATAAGTATTATGAAGAAGTTGTTCTTATGGAACAAGTTTACATTAAAGACCCAGATGGTAAGAAAAAAGTTAAAGATGCTTTGGCTGACTTAACTGCAAAAATCGGTGAAAAATTAACTATCAGAAGATTCCACCTTATGGTTATGGGTGAAGGTCTAGAAAAACGTAATGACGATTTCGCAGCTGAAGTAGCAGCACAATCTAAAATGAATTAATAATTCAATTTTAGTATTGCGTGCGCCCTAAGGCAAGATAATGTGCTAACCTTTTCAAAGAAGTAGCAGCACAATCAAAAATCAACTAAATGGAAGAATAGCAAGTTAAATCACTTGCTATTTTTTTTATAATTAGTTATTATAAATACTGATACATGCTGAGTTGATTTAAACAATCAACTCTTTAGATTCATAAAAATATATAATATTTTTCGTTATGGGAGGAACAGATAGATGAATGAAATGGTAGAAATGACTCTTATGGAGTATGAAGAAAATTTAGACAAAGTATATAACAGATTCTTAGACAATCTTTTGATGATACGTGTTGGAAGAGCAAATCCAAAATTAATTGAAAACATAAAAGTTGACTATTACGGAACAAAAGCTCCAATTATTCAAACAAGTAATATCATGGTTCAAGATGCAAGAATGTTGGTTGTGGCTCCTTATGATGCAAGCACTTTACGTGATATCAAAATTGGTATTGAAGCGGCTAATTTAGGTGTTTCAGTTAGTGATGATGGAAAAATTATCCGTGTAGGATTCCCAATGCTCACAGAAGAAAGAAGAAAAGAATACACTAAAGACGCAAAACGTCTTTTGGAAGAATGCAAAGTTGCAATGAGAAATGCTCGTCGTGATTGTCTCGATGTGTTTAAAGATGCAAAAAAGAACAGCGAAATCAGTGAAGATGAATATGCAACACTTGATAAAGATGTTCAAAAGAAATTAGATACCTACACAGAAAAAGCAGACATCAGTTGCGATAAAAAAATCGCAGAAATTATGGAGGTTTAGTTTTGAATATCGAAAAGATAAAAAACGATCCTCGTATGCCAAAACATGTTGCTTTAATTATTGATGGCAACGGAAGATGGGCAAAGCAACGTGGATTACCAAGGAGTGCAGGGCATAAGGTTGGATTTGAAAACCTTAAAAAACATATTCAATATTGTCAAGAACTTGGAATCAAAAATCTTTCAATGTATTGTTTTTCAAAACAAAACTGGAACAGACCTGAAGCTGAAGTTAAATTTTTGATGGACACTTTTAATCAAGTGCTTGATGAGTATAAAAAAGAATATGCAGATAAGGATGTTCGAATAATCATTTGTGGAGATATGAATGATGAAAGATTGTCTGAAGAGGTTAGAAGAAAAGCAAAAGAACTCATGAACATGACTAAAGACCGCACAGGTTTTGTAATAAATGCTTGCATAAACTATGGCGGTAGAGAAGAAATTTTAAATGCTGTGAATGAAATTATTAAATCGGGTGAAACAAACATTGATGAAAAAACATTTGAAAAGCATTTGTATACTGCAGATTTATTGCCAGTTGATTTCATCATAAGAACTTCAGGTGAACAAAGAACAAGCAACTTTTTACCTTGGCAATCAACATATAGTGAATGGTATTTTCCAAAAACATATTGGCCAGCTTTTACAAAGAAAGAATTAATCAAAGCTTTAAAATCTTACATGAAAAGAAATCGTAGATTTGGTGCTATAAAAGGATAAAAATGAAACAAAGATCAATTACTAGCGTATATATCGTTTTAGCTTCAGTTCTTGCAATTTTAAGCAAACTCTTGCCATATCATATTGGCGATTATATTTTTGATATTTTTATTTTAGGAGTCACAATTGTTGCAGGATTTGAAATTTGCAACATGCTTGAAGTCAACAAAAGAAAAGTTAATAAATTGATGGCTTCAATGTATTGTGTGGTTAACTATATAACACTTCTGCTATGTCAAAATAGAGTAGAATTTTATCAGATTTTGTTAATTGAAGTTGCTGTTTTGGGTGTATATTGGCTAATTTCTTTACTGATAGAATTTTTTAAAGATAGAAATATTCCCACAAAACAACATCTAGTAACAAGTTTAAATACGCTCCTCGCATGTGTTTATCCAAGCTTTTTCTTTTGCTTGCTTATAAATTTCAATCATGCAGATATTTATGCTGGAGTTAAATACTTTTCACTGGTTTTCATAATAATGATCTTCGCAATCACATGGCTTACGGACACCTTTGCTTACCTTGTTGGAAGAACTTTAAAAGGACCAAAACTTGCTCCTAAAATTAGTCCCAATAAAACAATCAGTGGGGCAATTGGAGGACTTTTAGGTGGAACAGTAGGGGCTTTGTTAGTTTATGCATTAGTTTATAATGTATCTTCATTAACCACTATCTTAAGTATGTTTAATTTAACTTGGTGGCATTTCTTGCTTATTGGTATGTTTGGTTCTGTTTTGGGTCAAATGGGAGATTTGTTTGAAAGCAAACTTAAACGTAATGCTGGAGTGAAAGACAGTGGAAATATTTTCCCTGGACACGGCGGAATGTTAGACAGAATTGATGCAATGATATTTATATCAACTTTTGTCTATATTGTTATATTTTTTATTTTATTGTAATAATTAATTCTATATATGATTTCAACATTATTAAGCACATCATCAACATTTAAGTATATTGGCTATATTCTTATAGCCATTCTTGTTTTATTGTTTATGGTTCTAATTCATGAGTTAGGTCACTACATTGCCGGAAAATTATTAAAGTTCAAAATAAATGAATTTAGTGTTGGCTTTGGTCCAAAGATATTTCAAAAGAAAAACAAGCAAGGTGAGCTGATTTCTCTAAGGGCAATTCCATTAGGTGGTTATTGTGCTTTTGAAGGGGAAACGGAGGATGAAAAAGACAATCCGCAAGCGTTTAACAATCAAAAACCTTGGAAGCGTTTAATTGTTTTGTTCTGTGGTGCTTTCTTTAACTTTTTAAGTGGAATCATTTTCTCATTTATCTTGTTGATGTCAAGCGGTTATGATTTGGTGCAAGTTAAAACTGTTGATTCAACGTCAATCAATTATAGTTGCTTGCAAACTGGCGATGTTATCTATGGAATTGAGAATGATAAAATTGATTTTGTAGATGATGAGTATTTTTCAACATTAATTTCTAAACATTTGTTAATTTATCATTCGGATTACGAGGGTGAAGATTTAAGTCTTGAAATAAATTATTCTGAAGATAATAAAACATATTTCTTAGTTAAAACTCCAATAAAATATAATGTAAAGCGAGATGGAAAAGAAATTGTTGTTGAAGGGTTCGTAAACACAATATACAATTATAAAGGTGAATATGTTGGATGGACATTGTTAAAATCTAACGATGAAACACAAAATGATTTTGCTCTTCAAACATATAAATATAGTTTCATTGAAACTTTAGGTCAAGCTGTTCCATTCACTTGCAAATGGGCTTGGAAAGTCCTTGTGATTTTTGGTGAACTTTTAACTGGTCAATTATCAATAACTTCACTTGGAGGACCTGTAACAACGGTCAAGATGATTGCAACATACACTCAGCAAAATATGCTAATGCTGTTGTTACCATTGATTGCTGTAAATTTGGCTGTGTTTAATTTGCTCCCAATACCTGCGCTTGATGGTTTTCAAATGGTTTTTGTCACGATTGAATGGATTAGAAAAAAACCAGTAAAAAGAGAAGTTATTAATATGATTAACAATATTGGTTTAATTGCTTTATTTGGGTTTGTTATATTGGTTGACATATTGCAATTTATACTATAAATAGAATAATTATAATTGAGAGTGGGTTGACACTCTCAATTTTTTTTGATATAATTTTATGCATGAAAGAGGGAATAGAAATTCTTGATTTAATTTATCAAGGATTAAAGTTTAAAGATGCAGTATACACAGAAAAGACAAACACTTGTGTAATAAATTTTTTATACAATCCAAAAAGTTTTACTCCAAATGATGAAAATAAAACGATTATTATGAGTAAAATTAAAGATTTGATAGGAGATTATATAAAATTTGAGCTTTCCTTTACAAGTTGTCCGCTTGATAAAAGAGCCATAGCTAATCACACATACACAACCATCATAAATAATTTCCCTTCAATTTCAAAAAGTTTTACATATGATGATGTGTCGGTTGAAATAGAAAACCTGAAAGTTACAATAAAATTGAAACTTACCCCATCAAGTTTCGATCATGCCAAAAGTCTCAACAGAGAAACTATAATTGAAGAAAAACTTAAAGATAGTTTTTTTGCAGATTTCTTTGTTTCTTTCGAAAGAAAAGAGGATGAAATTGAAAGTTCAAATCAAATTGAAAAAAACATGGAACTTATGGCAAGCATCAAAGAGGCAGAAGAAAAAACAGTCTACGAACTTTCCAATATAGCCGACATTATTGGCAAAAATGAATATTCTCTCGCAATTGATTACACAAAAGTTAAAACCCCAATTGAAAATGTGGTTATTTGCGGAGAAGTAACAACCATTCAAAAGAAGACCTACAAGCGCAAAGTTACTAAAAATAAAGAAGAAACTGAAATTGAACGCACATTCTATAATTTTTCAATTAAAAATGATAACAAAGTTCTTTATTGCTCAATTTTCCCAAAGCAACATGATGAAATTAAAGGTGATTTAGTTGAAGTTGGAATGAAAGTATGTTGTTTTGGCTCATTTAGAGAATTTAATGGGAAACTTAATTTTACAGCAAATTCTCTTGCAAGGTGTGATTATAAGAGTGAAGAAATTAAATCAGGTTACAAGCATGTGAATGAAGACTATCACACTGTGTTTCCTGAAAAATATGTTGACTATGAGCAAGCTGGTCTTTTTGATGATGACTCTAAATCATTTGATGGAACGTATGTTGTTTTTGACGTAGAAACAACTGGTCTAGATCCATTAAAAGAAGAGATTATTGAAATTGGAGCATGTAAAGTTGTGAATGGCAGAATTGATGAAATCTTTTCAACTTTTGTAAAGCCATCAAAACACATTCCAAGAGAAATCACAGAGTTAACAAGTATTGATGATGATATGGTTAAAGATGCACCAACCATAAATTACATTATGCCAGACTTTTTTAAATTTTGTGATGGAGCAACAATAGTTGCGCAAAATACTGCATTTGATATGTCATTCATACACAATATATCGAAAAAATTGTCATATAATTTTAATCATCCAACAATGGACACAATGGTTATGGCAAGACAAAAACTCCCAGGTTTAAAAAACTACAAATTAGGAACAATCGTTGAGAAATTGAATATTTCACTTGAAAATGCTCATAGAGCAATTGATGACGCAACTGCAACTGCCAAAGCGTTTATTAAACTTATGAATATAGGTTAATTTAAACCTTGAATATTTTATGAAAAATATTATCAAAAACTATTGATTTATTGTAATTTGTGTGATATAATACAAGTAACAACTAGGAGTGGCCGGTGCCACTCCTATTAATTTTATAAGGGAAAATCTATATTAGGAGTAGAAATGAAAGTTGCAGAATTAGTTTATGAAAAAATTAAACCACTTTTCACTGGTGTCATTCAACTTGTTGAAGTGGAATACAGTAAGAAAAATGATGGAATGCATTTAACAATTTATATTGAAAAGGAAAATGGTATTTCAGTTGATGATTGTGTGGCAGTAAGTCGCCTCATTGATGAGCCATTGGAAGAATTGAATCCAACTGGTGATGCGCCATATTATTTGGATATTTCATCATATGGGCTTGATAAACCATTAAAGTATGACTGGCAATTTAAAAAATATCAAGACAAGAATGTGAATGTTAAATTATATGCAAAAATTGATGGAAGAAAGGAATTTGTTGCAATATTAAAACAAAAAACAGAAGACACAGTTGTTGTTGAAGTAGACAATGAAAACATAAAAATAAACCTCAAAGATATTGCATATATTACACCATATATAGAGTTTTAGGAGTTTAATATGAGTTCTAAAATAATTAAAAAAATGACAGAAAATTATAACGAAGAAAATTTAAAAGATTTAGATAAACATATTGAAAAAACAAGCAATCGACCTACAAAACCAATTTTAAAACTGGTAGTTGATCATAAAGGACCAACTAGTGTGACAGTTACTGAAAAAAGTATGAAGAAATTATCAAAAATGGTATTAGATTTATAAGGAGAAAATAAAAAAGATGATTAGTAAAGATTTTTTTGAAGCATTAAATGAATTAGAAGAGACAAAGGGAATTCCAAAAGATGAATTCATTTCAGATTTGCAACAAGCTTTAACAGCTGCATTTAAAAAGTTGAGTGGAAAGGCTGAAAATTCTGAAGTTAAAATCAATCCAGAAAAATGTACTATTAAAACATATTTTTATAGAACCGTTGTTGATGTAGTTGAGGATGAAGATAAAGAAATTAGTTTAGAAGAAGCTAAAAAATTAAAATCAACATACAAAATTGGTGACATTGTTAAACAAGAAGTTTCAACAAAAGATTTCAACAGAATTGCCGTTCAAACTGCAAAACAAGTTATCATGCAAAAAATCAAAGAAAGAGAAAAACAATCAATTTATAAAGATATTGCAGAAAAAGAAGGAAAAATCATTGTTGCAAACGTAAAACGTATTGATGTAGATAATGTTTACCTTGAAATTGGTGGAACAACTTTGGAAGGACTGCTCACAAAACGTGACATGCTTTCAACTGATAATTTCAAACCAGGTGATAGAGTTAAAGTTTATGTTCGTCACATTAAAGATGATTTCCGTGGAACAGTTGTGCAAGTTAGCAGAACTCATCCAAACTTTGTCAAAATGTTGCTTGAAATGGAAGTTCCAGAACTTAATAATGGTGAAGTTTCAATTGTGAATTTAGTGAGAGAAGCAGGACTTAGAACAAAGATTTCAGTCAGCACAACAGTTCAAAATCTTGATGCCGTAGGAGCCTGCATTGGAAATAAAGGTGCAAGAATTAATTCAGTCATCAATGAATTAAATGGAGAAAAGATTGACATTATTAATTTCAGTGAAAATCCAGCAGATTATATCATTGCTGCACTAAGTCCAGCAGAAGTTAGTGAAATCACAGTTGACACAGCTGCAGGAGTAGCAAATGTGTTAGTTCCTGAAAACAAATTATCACTCGCAATTGGTAAAGGTGGTCACAATGTTCGTTTAGCAGCAAAATTAACTGGCTATAAAATTGATGTGAAACCAACAACATCAAAAGAAACTGTAAAATCAAATGATGTTTTGAGCACCAACAGCGCAAATATCATTTTAGATGATGATTTCTTTAGTGATATTGATGACGAGTAGGAGAGAGTGTGCATATAAAGCAAGAAAGACGATGTGTCGCTTGTAGGACAAGCAAACAACAAAATCAAATGTTAAGAATAGCGCGCGCGAACAATAATATAATAATTGACAAAACCCAAAAGATGGGTGGACGTGGTGCATATATGTGTTTAAATTCAAACTGCATTCAATTAACAGTTAAAAAACATTTATTAAATAGATCTTTTAAATCAAATATTGATGAATTAATTTATAAAAGTTTAGAGGAATATGAACAAAATAATTAGTTATTTAGGATTTGCTCAAAAGTCTAACAATTGTATAATGGGTCAAACAGCATTAAAAAGAACATTGAAGAAAATATATTTGATTATTGTTTGCAAATCAGCCAGTGAAAATCTTAAAAATTTAGCAAAAAATTTGGCTGTAAAACATAACTGTGAAATGATTATATTAAATGTTCAGTTGTCAGAATTAATCAAGAATGATGATATAAAAATCATTGGTCTATTAGAAGAGAATTTAAGTAAAGCAATTATAAAGGAGAAAAAAAGCATTGGCTAACGAAACAAAAAATCAAGAATACAGAGCAATGAAACAACTTCAGGCAATGGTTAGAGATAAACAAATAATTAATCTTGCCGAAAAGTTCTATACATTAAAGGGTGAAATGGCTTCTTTATTAAGAACCATTAAGGATAAAGAAAATGCGTTAATTTTACAAGAAGCAAAGACATTATCTGAGAAACCTGAAACAAAGATTGAAGTCAAAGCAGAAGTTAAACCTTCTGAAGTTTTTGTTGAAGAAAAAACAAGTCAAAAGCCAGAAAATCAACTTCAACCAAAACAAGCCACGAATCAAAATTCTCAACAAAGACCAAGAAATGATAATCGCAATTCAAATTTTGATAACCGTAATGCAAGATACAACTCACAAAATTCTAATAATAGATATCAAGGTCAAAATCCTAGAAATCAACAAAATGGAACACGACAACCATACAATCCGAATTATAGAACAGGTCAAAACAATCGTCCAATGAGCAATGGAAATAGACCATATAATCCAAACTATAAACCAGGTCAAAAACCAATGCTAAACAAAGATGGAATAAATAAACGTCCGTCAATTAATTATGCTCAACCAGTTATAACTGCAACTCCAACAAGAACCTTTGCAAATAAAAAGAAAGAGAATGAGAGATTTGAAGAAAAAAGAGCATATTCAAAACGTGATTTATTAAAACGAGGAATGCTTGACACTGGTAATGAAGATAGAGTAATTAATCGTAAAGTTAGAACAAAGAAAAAAGATGTTGAAACAAACGAAATTATTAAACCACAAGGTCCAGCAATCATTACAACTGACAACATCACTGTTAAGTTACTTAGTGAAGTTAGTGGTAAACCGGTAAGCGAAATCATTAAAAAATTTATGATTTTAGGTATGATGGTAACAATTAATTCAACAATTGACTTTGCAACTGCAGAATTGATTTTGTCTGACATGGGAATCGAATTGATTCAAAAATTAGATAAAACCAGCGAAGAAAAACTTGTTGACCTACAAAACACAATTCGTTCGTATGATGATTCAGAAGCTGAAGAAAGATCTCCAATTGTGACAGTTATGGGTCACGTTGACCATGGTAAAACAAGTTTGTTGGATTATATACGAAAATCAAAAATGACACTAAGTGAAGCTGGTGGAATTACACAAGCAATAGGTGCTTATAGAGTTAATGTAAATGATAAATATATCACATTTATCGACACTCCAGGTCACGAAGCATTTACGGCAATGCGTGCTCGTGGTGCATCTGTCACTGATATCGCAATCTTAATTGTCGCTGCTGATGACGGAATCATGCCACAAACAGTTGAAGCTATCAATCACATCAAATCAGCAAACATTCCAATGATTGTTGCAATCAATAAAATGGATAAACCACAGGCAGAACCTGATAGAATCATGCAACAATTGGCAGAACATAATGTTTTACCTGAAGCATGGGGTGGAGATGCCATTATTTGCAAAATTTCAGCAAAAACTGGTGAAGGAATTGATAAATTGCTTGAAACTATCTTGCTTGTAGCAGATGTTCAAGGACTTAAAGCAAATCCAAACATCCCTGCAATGGGCACAATCATGGAAGCTCGTCTTGACAAAGGTCGTGGACCAATTGCATCTTTGATTGTTAGAGACGGATCATTACATGTTGGTGACACAATAGTGTGTGGAACAACATTATGTAAAGTTAAAGCAATGATTGACGAAAATAATAAACAAGTTAAGATTGCAACACCTTCAATGCCTGTAACAGTCTTAGGATTCAATGAAGTTCCACCAGCAGGTGAAACATTTACAGCTGTTGATGAAAAATTATCAAAACAAATTGTTGAAGAAAGAAAAGCAAAACAAAAAGAAGAACTTATCAAAGGTAGTGGTGGTAACACTCTTGAAGATTTATTGCAAAAAACAAGTGAAAAAGATATGAAGATTCTTAATATTGTTATTAAAACAGATGTTCATGGATCGCTTGAAGCAATTAAAGGTTCTGTGATGAAACTTGTGAATGATGAAGTTAAAATTAACATTCTTCATAGTGGTGTAGGTGCAGTTAGCGAAAGTGATTTGATTCTTGCTCAGGCATCAAACGCAATGGTTATTGCATTTAATATCGGTCAAGATAGCAAAGTTAAAACGCTTGCAGAAAGAATGAAAATTAAAATTTATTCTTATAAGATTATTTATGAATTGCTCGAAGAATTGGAACGAGTTATCAAGGGTATGAAAGAGCCAAAGTATGAAGAAGTTTACCTTGGTAAAGCAGAAGTTATGATGGTGTTCAAACTTTCAAATGCAGGAATCGTTGCAGGATCAATGGTGAAAGATGGTAAAATTGTACGTAATGAACATGCAAAAATTTATCGTAACGGTGAATTAATTACAACAACTGACATTAAATCTGTTAAAGTGGTTAAAGATGATGTGAAAGAAGTTGGAAAAGATAGAGAGTGTGGTATCAAAACAAATTATGATGATGTTGCAGTTGGTGATATCATTGAATGTTTCACTCTTAAAAGGATTGATGATTAATGAAAAGTGTTAGAATTGAAAGAATTAATAGTGAAATCCAAAAAGCAATCTCTCACATTATTGACAATGAGGTAAGAGATCCTCAAATTGATGCTATAATTAGTGTAAGTAATGTCGAAACCACACCAGATTTGTCGTATGCAAGAGTTTTTATTACTTCAATAGGGTCAACACCTTCGGATGAAGTTTTAAATAGAATCAAGGGTGCAGCAGGTTTTATTCGTGGAAGACTTAGCAAAATGATAAAACTTAGAATTACTCCTAGATTAGAGTTTTTAAAGGATGAATCAGTTGAATATGCATCAAACATTGAAAATATATTAAAAAATATAACATATTCAACGCAAGAAGAGGATAATGAAAAATAGAGGAATAATACCAATCAATAAACCTCAAAATTGGACAAGTTTTGATGTTGTAAATAAAGTTAAACATAAGTTAAAACCACTTAAAGTAGGTCATCTAGGAACATTAGATCCTATGGCAACAGGTGTTCTACTTATTACTGTTGGAAAAGCAACAAAATTGTTCGACTTAATGCAAAAAAAATCAAAAACATATGTTGCAACATTTGAGTTTGGTTATGAAACAGACACTTTAGATGCAACAGGTCAAACAACCAATAAGTGTGAGAATATTCCAAATATTGAACAAATTCAATCAATTTTGCTAAAATTTATGGGTAAAATCAGTCAAATCCCACCAAAGTATAGTGCAAAATCGATTAATGGTATGAGAGCTTATGATTTAGCTAGACTAAACATTAATTTTGAGTTAAAGCCAAAAGAAGTTGAAATTTATGAATTCAAAATATTGTCTTATGAGGGCAAAATATTAAAACTTGAAATTAAATGTGGAAGTGGAACGTATATTCGTTCAGTTGGACGTGATATAGCACATTCTTTAGGAAGTCTTGCAACAATGACTGAACTTGTTCGAACTGAAGTTGGTAATTTTGATTTAAATAAGTGCTTAAACATTCAAGAAATAGAAGACATTCAAAACAAAATAGTTCCAATTAAATCAATTTTGTTGTTTGAAAAGTTGGATTTGAATGAAAAAGAGACATTTAAACTTTTGAATGGTCAAACCTTAAACATAATTAAACCAAACGGTTTATACACATTGGAAGACGATGTGGACACTATAGCATTGGTTGAAATAAAAGAAAATAAAGCAAAAATGTCGCTTTTTCTTGGCTAGATAGTTGGCATTTAATGATAAATATGTTATACTAAACGAGTATTAATAACAAAAAGGAGAAATAAAATGATTACAGCAGGAGATATTAGAAAAGGAGTGATCTTTGATGATGGTTCATCAACTGATCCTAAAAAACCAAGTTTATATTTAGTTGTTGATTTCCAACACGTTAAACCAGGAAAAGGGGCAGCTTTTGTTAGAACAACAATCAAGAATGTTTTAACTGGTAAGGTTTTGGAAAGAACTTATAATCCAAGTGAAAAAATTAATGACATCTCAATTGAAAGAAAAGAAATGATGTACTTATATAATGAAGGTGGATTATACTATTTCATGGATAATGAAACATATGATCAAATTCCTTTCAACTATGATAGTGTTAAAGAAGCATTGAACTTTATCGTTGAAAACACAAACTGTCAAGTTCAATTCTATAACGGAACACCAATCAACGTTGAACCACCTATGTTTGTTGAATTAACAATCACAAAAGCAGAACCAGGTGTTAGAGGTGACACAGTTAAAACTGGTGGAAAGCCAGCAACTTTAGAGACAGGTTATGTGATTCAAGTTCCTTTGTTTGTTAACGAAGGTGAAAGAGTTCGTGTTGACACAAGAACTGGTGAATACATGGAAAGAGTGTAAAATTTTGTCTAATTAAAGATGCAAAATTTTAACTAAATTTAATTAATTTCGCGAAAAATCAATACTATTGTGGTATTGATTTTTTTTCTGCATGAAAAACATCAAAGATTAATATTTTTAAATATGTTGAAAGA
>CAZTNT010000027.1:0-4983 GCA_964614965.1 uncultured Lachnospiraceae bacterium
TTTAATTACACGCACAAAAGGGGGGATTATGAGAAAGAAAATTAAAGGCAAATTATATTTTTTGGCAAAAGATGCAAAAAGTCGAATGAGAAATTACAATAAGGAAAAATCAATTTTTGAACAAATTCCTTATGCGAAGGCTTGTTTTGGTGTTCATGAACAAGAATTGTATGAAAAAGTTTGTAAATTACTCAGCAGAGATGAAATTATAATTAATCCAATTAAAGAACTAGTTGATTATAAATACTACAACACACTTTCACTTGAAGCAAAGCAAAAATACATATTCGATTTGTCTGAAAAGTATAAATCTTTAAAGATTCGTTATGAAAAAGAACATGAAGCGCTTGCAAAAGTCTCAAACATATAATAATTTTGTACAAAAACATTTGACATTTGTACAAAAATGTGTTATTTTCTTGGCATGAATATTATAAATGTAACCGAAATAGACAGAGAAAACACAATAAATCAAGTGTGTGATTTTTTAAAAGTTGAACGACCAAACATGTTATGTTCTTCGCTGAAAGAATCAATAAAAAAGGTATGTGTTGCAAGATTGTGCAAGGCAATTGGTGTATCAAAATATAACTATAAAAGTGACTATTTTAATTTTTTTTCATCAATAATGGGTGAAGCTTTGTGCGAAAAATTAGCTATTAAAACACATATTGCATGTGATGAATTGAGATTGGTTAGATATAACAATATAAATTTGGTTTCTGAATTGAAACATTATTTAGATAATGAAACAGTGGAAGAAGCTTTTCTTGATGCGTTTGATTTGATAGAACAATATAAATTTTTAATTCCAAAATTAAAAAAAGTTTAGGAAGATCCTAAACTTTTTTTGCAATAATTTCACCTGAATTTGCATCAAGTAAAATTCCTAAAGTGTCACCATTTGTTGAAACTACGCCAACATACCAATAGTAATTTTTTAGTTCCTTGCTTGAATAATCTTTCATGATTTTCATAACAACTTCAATTTTAACATTTTTATCACTCAACAAATTATTAATATCGTCCTTCAGCTCTTTTTCTGCAACTCTCAAAGCGCTTGCGCTATCCACTTGAAAAGTTGAACTGGTTTTTTCAAGGTCTTGATTAAAAGTGTAGCCAGTGAAACTGATTTGAGCATTTATTGCTTCATCTGAGATTGGGTTGACTTCCAAATCTGCAGAGTAAGAATTGTCGGTGTTACTTTTGCTTAAAAATCCGCTGTAAGATTGTTCTCCAATCGTGACAATATATGAATATGTGTCATTAGCAAGTGGAAGATTGTCATTTCTTGTTATTGTTAAAACTCCAAATGGAACCATCTCATTTACGACGCCATCAAAGTTATAATTAGATTCTCTCATTCCAGTTGAGAAACTTACAGAATACATATCATCGCTAGCAGTATGTAATTGTTCACGCTGTTCAATAACATAATTAGACAAATTTAAATCTTTGTTATCGCATGCAGAAAGTCCGAAAGCGGAAAGTCCAAGCAAAGTGCAAATTGCAATTTTCTTTTTAAACATAAGTTCTCCTTTAATAACTTATAATATTTTACTTGCCTGTCCTAAAAAATAGAACTTTTATTTGACAATTATTAAAGCATTTTGTATTCTTTTTTAGAGAAAAACATCGCATTGTGAACTTTTGAAAAAGGAAGATAAATGAATTGTAATATATGTCCGCGCAAATGTGAAATTAACAGGAGAACTTCAAAGGGATTTTGTGGACAAAGCGAAAAAATAAGAGTTAGCAAAGTTATGCTTCATCATTATGAAGAGCCGTTAATTAGCGGTGATGAAAATTCAAAGGGAAGTGGAGCAATCTTTTTCACTGGGTGTAATTTGAAATGTTGTTTTTGTCAAAATTTTCCTATAAGCCACAACAATCAAGGTAAAAACATCTCAACAAAAAAATTGGCGCATATTTTTAAGAAGTTAGAAAGAAAAGGCGCTCACAACATAAATTTAGTAACTCCAAGTCACTTTTCAGAACAAATTATTGATGCATTTAAAATATATAAGCCACAAATTCCAATTGTGTGGAACAGTAATGGTTACGAAACAAAAGAAACAATAGAAAAATTGAAAGATTTGGTGGATGTATATTTGGTGGATTTAAAATATATGGATAATAACTTATCAAAAAAATACAGCAAAGCGCCAAACTATGTGGAATATGCAACAGAGGCGATTAAGCAAATGAAAAAAAATCAACCAAAAGATATAATCATCAATGGGTTAATGAAAAAAGGACTCATAATTCGACATTTAATTTTGCCAACTCACACAAGTGATAGTATAAGATGTTTGGATTTTATTTGTGAAAATATTGGCTCTGATTCAATTGTGAGCATAATGAGCCAATATGAACCAAGATACAATGCTGTTATGTTTAAAGAATTAAACAGAAAAATCACCCCGCTTGAATATAAAAGAGTGGTGAATCACGCACTTAAATTAAACATGACGAATTGTTTTACCCAAGATTTAACAAGTGCAGATAGTAAGTATACGCCCAAATTTTAAGGATGCTCGAAGTATTACCTCTCACATAACGGTGATTTTGCAAGCGAAAACCTAAGTCGCTCAGGTAAAAGTTTCTCACTTCAACGATAATAGGAAAGATGATTTAAGGAAGTTCGAAATTTTACAGAATAAAAAAGACCGATATATTCGGTCTTTTTAATATTTGGCAATGCGTCTTGCGTGACGTCCACCTTCAAATTCGCTAGTTAAGAAAATTTGAATAATTTTAATTGCTTTTCTAAATGAAACAAAACGACTTCCAATGGTGAGAACATTTGCATCTTCATCTTTTCTGGCAAAGAAAGCTTCAACTGGATCGTTTGCGCAAATTGCTCTAATCCCTTTGTTTCGGTTTGCAACCATATTTGCACCAGCACCGCTTCCACACATAAAAATCCCACAATTGTCATCGTCTTTAAGAACTTCTATGCATGCTGGTTGAATAAAATCGGGGTAATCATCGTCGCCATTAAACTCAGTTGGTCCCATATATTTATATTCCAATTTGTGCTTGTCAAAATATTGCGTTAATTTTTGCATATAATCAAAACCTGCATGGTCACAAGATAAAACAATCATAAGCCCCTCCCTCTCATTAAATATATTGTACATAAAAAAAACAAAAAAATCCAGCAAAAACAACCGGTTTCTTTACAAATATATTAATATATGTTATAATATTATTATGAATCCATTTAAGAATAAGAGATGCCCAAGATGCAATCAAAAAATGCCAATTGAAATTGTCGTTTGTCCAAGTTGTCAACTTAATTTTCAAAAGTTTGACACAGCAACAAATAAAGAAGCAAAACAAGCAATTAGAGAAGGGGAGCATGATCGAGTGCTGATGAGAAAAGGTAGACCGCAAGATGTGAAATTCATCACCTTGTTGCTCATCACAATTTTTTTTGGTTTCACAGGTGCCCATTATTATTATGTTGGTAGGTACAAAATGGGAGCATTCTTTTCAATCTTCTTTGCGGTGGGAATTGTGAATGCAATAATCAACTCACTGTTAAACTCAACTCCAAAAGGAGACTTATATCAAGTGTTCACGTTTTTGGTGTTGATATGGGGCTTGGTGATTGCTTTATGGATAATAGACATAGCAAAAGTTTGCGTAAACAAATTCAAAATTCCAGTCAGCAGGAGCTAAGTTTTGATGATTGTGAAATAGATTTAAATAAAAGGTAATAAAAGGAATAATATGCAAAAAACAGTAGTTGTCGGATTAAGTGGTGGAGTTGATAGTTCGGTTACGGCTTATTTGTTGAAACAACAGGGCTATAAAGTTGTCGGTCTTCACATGCGTGGGGAAAATCCAGAGACCCGAATTGAAGATGAAAAACGAGTTAAAGAACTTTGCGATGAGCTTCAAATTGAATGCGTGGTTGTGGATTATCAAGACCACATGCAAAAAGTTAAAGATTATTTTGTTAACGAATATCTTTCAGGAAGAACTCCAAATCCATGCGTGATATGCAACAAGGAAGTTAAGTTTAAACCGTTTTTGGAATATACGGAAAAATTGGGAGCAGATTATTTTGCAACTGGTCACTATGCAAAAATTGAGCACACACAAAGTGGTAATTTTTTAAAAAAAGCGGAAGACAAGGAAAAGGACCAAAGTTATTTTTTGTGTCAACTCTCTAATGAACAAATTTCAAGAGTTTTGTTTCCGTTAGGTGATTTAACCAAATCTGAAGTAAGACGAATTGCCGAAGAAAATAATTTAGTAACGAAACATACAAAAGAAAGTTATGATGTGTGTTTCTTAGGTTCACAAAAGTTTAAAGATTACATGAATGAAAATCATCCGGAAAAAGCAGGAAACATTGTGGATGTTAAAACCAATAAAATTGTTGGAGCTCACACTGGCATTTCAAAATATACAATCGGTCAACGTCGAGGTCTTAACATTGGTGGCAAAAATGGCTATGACTTAAATCGTTGGTTTGTTGTGGACAAAGATATTAAAAGCAACACTCTGTATGTAAGCTGTGGAGAGAGTGACGCAATGTTCTCATCGGGTTGCGTTGTGAAAAATTTCAATTGGCTTTTAAAACCCGCTCAAAATGAATTTGAATGTGGAGTGAAATTAAGATATCGTCAACCAGATCAAAAAACAAAAGTTGAAGTTAAAGACGAGCAAACTTTAAAACTAACCTTTGCAGAAAAGCAACGGGCAGTAACCGTTGGTCAGTTTGCAGTGCTGTATGATGGAAATGTTTGTCTTGGTGGCGGAATTATTGACGAATTAATTAAAGAGGAATATTAGATGTTTTGATTTTGTTACACAATGTTAAGTCTGTTATCCTGAGCGGAGTCAGCGGCACGTAAACGTACTACGCTGTCATCCTGAGCGGAGTCAGCGGCACGTAAATGTACTACGCTGTCATCCTGAGCGGAGTCAGCGGCACGTAAACGTACTACGCTGTCATCCTGAGCGGAG
>CAZTNT010000027.1:5083-6824 GCA_964614965.1 uncultured Lachnospiraceae bacterium
TCGAAGGATCCCATAAACGAAGGAGTTGAAAATGGAATATTATGTATATATTTTAACAAATCAAAATAACACGGTTTTATACATTGGTGTAACGAATGATTTGGAGCGAAGAATTAATGAACATAAAAACGATGTTGTAGATGGTTTTTCAAATAGATATCAAACACATAAACTTGTTTATTATGAACAAACACCGAATGTTGATTGTGCAATAAATCGTGAAAAGCAGCTCAAAGGTTGGTCAAGGAAAAAGAAAGAGATGCTTATAAATTCAATTAATCCGAATTGGAAAGATTTAAGTTTCTCTTAAAAGCAATGGGATGTTTCGACAAGCTCAACATGACAAACTTGAATATCTTAACGCGAAGCACTATGTTTTACGCTGGAAACCGGAGCAAGTCAGTGATACGTAAACGTACTACGCTGTCATCCTGAGCGGAGTTGAAGAATCACCTAAATAAAGTGATAAAAAAACAACAACAAAATATTCAAAAAAAATGTCAAAAAAACAAATAAAAAAAATTTTTAAAAAATATGTGAAAAACATTTGACTAATGATGTCGAAAAATTATAGAATTTGATTGTAAATAATCGAGGTCGATGTAGATTGTTTACAATTGTGAAAAATTTTCTTCTTAAATTAAGTTGAAAAATTTCACAACAAGCAAATAAGATTAACCTTATCAAAGATTAATGTTGTTTGCAAAAGTTCATTTAATTTTGCAGTCGCAAAACATTAAATGATTAAGGAAGGTTATCTATCACCAAAGATAAACTTTTCAAAAGGGCGCAAGTCCTTAAACAAATTTGCAAATTTGTTTAACTTAAGGTTAAACTTAAAAAATGTGGGATCACCCACAAAAAATAAAAGGGGAAAAATATGACAAAAATGAAATCAAAAAAGATGACTAAGTCAACTATCGCTATCATTATAATGTCAATAGCGATGGTTGCTATGCTCGCTTTCGGTGGTACTTTCGCTTACTTTACTGCTCAAGCTCAAAAAGCAACTGGTACAGTTACAACTGCAGTTATCGAATTGGTAAATGATAATAATACTTTAACATTAACTAATGCTGCAGGTTTATTACCTTATCAAGAATCTGAAACAACAGTAACATTGAAAAACACTAATACAACTGTTGACACATGGATTTTCTTGGATTTAACTTATGCTCTTAAAACTGCAGGAACAACAACTGATTCTAGTGATACTGATACTGGTGTATTTGCTATTAAATCAGTTACAGCAGACAACAGTGTTACATTCTCTGCTCTTACTGTTAGTGGTAAAACAGTTTATGGTTCAACAGCTGTAGTTCCATCATCAGTAGACACACTTAAAGTAACTATCACATTTACTTACAATGCAACAGCTAACAACGTTAATGGTGCTGGTCAAAAAGAAATGGGTGCAAGCTATGAAGTTACAATAGACGCATCATCTATCCAAAATGTTTCTAGTGCTGGTACAGCATTCGCTAATGCTCAAGCAGCTTGGGATGCTAAAACAGGTGCTTAGTCCTTAGATTAAGTTTTTGAAATTGAAAAAGACCAATATTAGTTGGTCTTTTTTCTTGCTTTGAAATGTCGTTCTGATTGAGGGATGTTTCGACTGCGCTCAACATGACATCATAAAATTAATGGAGATTTTTTTGTTAACTACGTTCAATCAATATGATATACCATTGTCATTCTGAGCGAAGTGAAACGAAGTCGAAGAATCTCATAATCAGAAAAC
>CAZTNT010000027.1:6834-12802 GCA_964614965.1 uncultured Lachnospiraceae bacterium
GATAGTGAAGCCCGTTGTGTGCTGACCGAGGATCGTTTCTTGATGTTGTGAGAAAAAATCCGCATTAGATTGCGGATTTTTTAATTATTTTTGCCATAATTTTGTCATTATGAGCGCAGTGAAACGAAGTCGAAGAATCTCATAATCAGAAAACGTCACTTTATGTATCTTTATATATTTATATATAATAGGAAAGTAAAAAAATTTTTACTTTCCTTATAATATAAATAATCTAACTTTTTTTTGGGGGGGGATTCGCGAAGCGAATATAAGGACATTTTGTAAAACATAAAAAAATCTCGCAATGCCTAATTGGTTAATTACGAGATTTTTAATTAACAAAAATTAATTTCTATGTTCCTGAATGATCAACTGAAGGATAGTTAGTAGCATTATTTGTTACAGTACCAGAATATGCACCAGCTTCCTTAGCAGCAGCAAGTACACTTAAATTGCCTTGTTGAGCTGCACAGAATGAAACTGAACAAGAAATTGTTTGATCCATAGCTGTTGTGCCGTTAGATTCAGCAAATTTAATGCTTGCTGTGTAATCAATGCTGTTTTCTGTAGCAGCAACTGCTCTGTAGTAAACACCAGTTACATCAGCTTCGCTTTCATCTTTCAATTGGCTCCAACCAGTTGGCATTTCAGTACCAGTAAGTGTTACATTACCAGAATTTGTTAATGACCATGTTGCAAATACGTAGATAGCTACGTTTGAACCAGATGTGTCAATGTCAAGTGCAATGTCCCAAAGTGTGTCACCTGGAACTGCAAATGTATCAGTTGCATTATAAGTTGAAGTGATTGTCTTAGTTTCTCCAAGACCAAGCGCTACTGTACCTGTTTTAACACTACCACCTTCAATTGCAGCGCCAGCAGTAGCAGTAAAGTAAGCGAAAGTACCACCGAAAGCGAGCATAGCAACCATCGCTATTGACATTATCATTAAAGAATTTTTTCTCATGGGATTTCATGGGAAATTTTTCTAATGGGATGCGAAAAAGAAAAACCTTTATATATTTATATTAATTAAGTAAAGCAAATTAATTTGCTTTACTATATTATATAAATAGTAGAGTTTGTGCAGTCAACTAAATTTTATGTTCCAAAATCCATTGCAACAGTTCGTCATAGTTCATTTGATTTGAAGCTAAACCTAAGCCTATTCTTGCAATGTCTTCTTCTTGATATTGAAGTTTAATTCCATTAAGTTCAAGGAAAGAAAGCATAACTAACATTCCAATTCTTTTGTTTCCGTCAACAAAAGCATGGTTTTGAATTAGTGAAGAACCGAGTTTTGCACCTTTTTCTTCCTTTGAAGGATACAATTCCTTCCCATCATAGGTTTGAAAAGCAGAATTCAAAGCAGAATCTAGAAGTTTGAAATCTCTAACTCCATCAGTTCCGCCAGACGATTCGATGATTAGTTGTTGGAGCAGAAGAACTTTGTCTTTGTCAAACTTTTTCATTTTGCCAGCTCCTTGAATGCTTTTTCGTTTTTCTTTAATATTCTCTTTGCCACGATTAAGAGTTTTTCATCATCAGTGAGTTCAATGATTGGGTCATCTTGAATATTACAAATGTAATATTTAGGCTTGTTGTTCTTTAACACGATAACGTGACCTAACTTGTCTATTTTTCTTGCCACTTGCGAAAAGTTTTGATTCGCTTCTGTGATTGAAACGAGATTGTCAATACTTGTTTTCATTTCATCCTCCATTGTTATTATATCACAAATTTAGGATAAATTCAACCTATTTTACAAATTTTGCAAAAGATTATTTCTAGTTGCTAAACACTCAAATCTGAATAAATGCTTTCGCATGCAAAATAATTCATTAAGAAATCAATATATATTCTTGCATGAAAGATATTTCTAAAACAAAAAATCCCGCATTTCCTAATTGGTTAAACGCGAGATTTTATGTTCAAAAACTTAATCTAAAGACTAAGCAGCTGCACGTTGTGCAACAAGAGCATCGTAAGCAAGTTTAGCACTAGCAAGACCTTCGGCTTGGATTGCATCACCTTTAACTGTTAAAGTGAATGAAAGCTCCATTAAGTCACCAGCTGTAGTATCAACAGATTCACTATTCACATTCTTAATTGTGATAGAGTCAGCAAAAGTTAATGTGTCACCATTTGTTGCATCTTGAGCACCTGCTGCGATGCTAGCTGCATAAACACCTTCGTAACCAGCTTCACCAATTGCTGAGAAAAGAGAACCATCAGTTAGATCTACATTAAACAATGCAGCAACCAAAGCTTTTTCAGATGCATATCCTGTAGGCAATGTTTCTCCGTCTGCTAATTCAAGAGACAAAGTAACGAATGCATAGATTGCAACGTCAGATTTGTTAGTATAAGTGATTGCGCTTGTAACTTCACTTAATGGAACAACAGTTGCTGAACCTTTAATTTCAGTACCAGCTGTTAACATAACTGTACCAGTTGTTAATGTTTTTGTTCCGCCAGTTGCGCTAGCAGTAAAGTAAGCGAAAGTACCACCGAAAGCGAGCATAGCAACCATCGCTATTGACATTATCATTAAAGAATTTTTCTTTAATGGGACGTCATTAGAAAAAAATTCAATTTTGTTTTTATATAGTTTTTTATAAATAAAAAACAAGACATTTCTGCCTTGTTAAAAAATTTATAAAGGTAAAAATTTTCATACTTAAAATTTTACAAAGTTAAAAATTCACATAAAATTTTATAAAGATAAAATTTCACAAAGATAAAATTTTATAAATCAACAATTTTTAAATCTTGGGCATCTTGAAAAACAATGTAGTAACCTTCACTTAATGGGTCTTCTTTGTCTAGCGGTAACCATTGATAGTGTTCGCCCAATTCTTTTGGCGCAGGTTGATTGTAGTTGCACATAACTGCATAGCAGATATATCTCATTTCGTCTTCTTCATAAATTGCGCCAATTGAATATTGTTCTTGTGTTTCAAGCAGTTGAGGATTCTTTTCTTCAATCTTAACAAATTTGCTGTTTGGAATCAATTTGTTTAATGTTTCATCCGCTTGATAATTCTCAAAAACATATTGAAATTGTTGGACGAGTGAGTCTGTTATCTTGAGTGGAGTTTCTGTCATCTTGAGCGGAGTCGAAGGATCACTCGAACTGTCATCTTGAACAAGTTCATTAGTTTCTCCTTCCATAGCGGTGTTTACTTCGTTTAGGGGATTCTTCGATTCCGCTTTGCTGCACTCAGAAGCTCGATGCGTAAACTCATTGTCGAGATTCGCTCCACTCGCTGTCGCTCGGTCGGAATGACAAAGAGTGTCATGTTGAGCTTGTCGAAACATCCCATAATCGCAGTGATTTTTGCTGTTTGTGAATTTTTTTGATTCTGCATTATTACACTCAGAAGGAAAATGATCATCCTCAATTTCATGCTCAGTGTGAGCATAAAAATATTCTTTATATTTACAGTGTAAACATTTGTTGCAACTATCTTCGACGTGCTCTTCATATTTGGAATTTTCTCCATGCGTTTTAAGAGATTCGCTATGCTCGCTATTGCTACAATCAGATTGATAGTTAATGTCATATTCTAGTAAATCAGTTTCAGGGTTTTCTTTTTCAATTCTAGAAAACTTTTTCTCAAAAACTGAATCGTCGTTTGAGAAAAAACCTGCATATGTTCCTCCAGAGATTACAACATCATTATTATTAGATGTGTCTATGATTGCTGTGTAGAAATCTTTGTCAATGTCAAAATTTCCAACCAAGGAACTTGTGTAAACGCCAGCTTTTTCAAGCAAATTTGCACTGCTAACTTCGTTGTTGTGATAAACTCCAATTTTGCAATATTTGTTCAATTTTTCAATGTTATATAATCTTAAGCGACATTGTAGTAAACCATCTTCTTCAAATATACTTAAAATGCCTCTTCCAGAGGTTTTTCCATCGGGCGATGATAAAATTATTGTTTTGCTTTTCATATTTTAATTATACAAATCTAATTTTTAATATATGACAAGAAAAATAAACAAATTAGTCCTATTCAAGCAAGATTTGAAAACATTTGTCAAATTGCACCTTGTAAAATAATTGACATTATTTTTCGCGTGTGGTATTATACATCAAGTATTTTGGCAATAATTTATTTGCGAGGTAGAAAAATGAAAAAATTTACAAAAATTTTAATATGTTTGATGTTATGTGCGTTCGGTTTTGGGCTTGTTGCATGTGGTGATCCAAGAACTGAAGAAGAAAAGAATTTCACATACCCATCAAGTTCGGATGTTGTTTCTGGAAATGGTGGTTTAGCTGTTCAAAAAGGAAAATATGTCTACTTTGTTAATGGCTATAAATCAATTGAAGACATTTCAAACAAAAAAGCTAATTACACTGTTGGTTCTTTAATGTTAATGAAGTTAGGTGACAATGGTGAAGTTGTGACAGATGATGAGGGGTTAACTCATGATGACTATTTTATTACAATGAACAAAAAACTTTGTGGTTATCAAGTGACCAACTTGTTTATTCATGGCAATTATCTTTATTTTGTAACACCTTGTCTTGAAAATGAAAGCGGTGACGAAATTTGGGCTAAAGAAAGAGTGGAATTTAAAAGAATTAAGTTGGATAAATCAAGCGATGTTGAAGACGTTTATAACTCTGGTGTGAAATATGATCAACTTCAATATGAATACTATCAAGAAGATGACCAATTATTCATCATGGTTTGGGAAAAGGGTGACAGCTATTATGCAAACAATGGTAGCAATGCCTTAATTCGTGTTAATGCAACGGAAAAATCAAGTTCAAAGGTTGCAAACGATGTTCAAAGTGTTGCATTTGCTGAAAATGCAGATGAAATCTTCTATGTTAAACATTCAGATGATGCTTATCAATTAAAACAATATAACATTTTAAGCGACACAAATTTTGATTATCATGAAGAAAGTTCTTCTTTTGAAGTTAAAGCTGTTGGAAATGGTAAAGTTTTCATCACAATGAGCCATGCTTATGGTTCAACAACCGATTTAAAAGTTTCTAACATTGCAAATCACTCGGGTTTCCAAATTGCTTATGCATATTCAGATTCTTTAGAATTGAATTTTGCAAATGATGGAACAGTTATTGCCGTTAAAGATAATGCAATCACAATTGTAAAATCATATAATGACGTTAAAACAATTGTAGATAGCAGTGCAAGTTCAATTGATGTTATTGGCTTTAAGAATGGTTGTGTTTTCTATTATGACGATGTTTCAAACATTAAATATGTTAGTTATTCAAATGTTTTGGCTGGAAGCAGTGCAGAAATTGAAACTTTAACAACAGTTGATGCTGTTGAAGCAGATTACGCATATTTTGACATAAGCGAAGATGATAGTATGATGTATTTCTACAAGAAAGTTGGAGAAAATTACTATCTTCACAGAATCAAAGTTGGAAACAACATGGGTGAAACTGAAGAAATGTTCGGTGTTTACGTTGAAAGCGATGAGCCAGTTGTTGAAGAAGAGGAAGAAGAAATTGAAGAATAAATTAATTTTCTTCGCTATTGGTCGAAAAATAGTTTGTTGTTAGACACAATAAAAAAAACAATGCTACATTGCATTGTTTTTTTTTGTTTGTATTAGAAAACCACCAGATAGTCTGGTGGTTCAATTGAGGTTTACCGATGAGCAGAATAGAAAACACTCGATGCCATGTCATCCTGAGCGGAGCACAGCGGAGTCGAAGGATCCCCACAATCAGAACATATTACTTTGTTTAGGGGATGTTTCGACTTCGCTCAACATGACAGAGATACACTCGACTTCACTACGTTTTGCTCGGTATGACAAATGCAAATCCACAATCTGAACACGATTTCGTGTAGCCAGTAAAAGAGGGTTTTACCCTCAAAATGAAAAACCACCCGCTACGCAGGTGGATTTTTGTTGTATTTAGAAAACCCCCAGATAGTCTGGGGGTTCGGTTTGGTTAAACCTTTGC
>CAZTNT010000028.1:0-11418 GCA_964614965.1 uncultured Lachnospiraceae bacterium
GAACTGGAAGACCAATTTTTGTCATTTCAGCAAGGTTTGCACCTTTACCACCAAGGAGTTCTCTCATGCCTGCGTTACCTTCACTAAATAAGTAAACGTATTTTTTGTCCATTTAATTTTCTCCCTTTAATTTTTTGACTATTTTAGTCTACAAAAAACACAAAAAAAAAGCAACTAAAAACTGTTGCTTTTTATAAATTTTAAATTTTGTAATTTGTTTTCTTAACTAAAAGTTGCATTATATGTTCTATCTGCCAAAACAACACTAAAGGTTGTGTTACTTGTTATTGTTAAATTTGAGGATGAGGTGTAACTTGTGGAATCTTTTTTATATCCACTTATATACTGAGTTTTGTTAGATGACAACAAGTTATATGTTATTGTTGTTTTAACAGAATTAACAGTGAAAGTGAATGTGCAAGTTGTGTATGCTCCGCTTTTTGAAAGGGTTGTTGTTAAATCAACTTTAACTTGATGTCCTTTTGGAATTTGATAAGTCGATTGAGTTGTTTTATCTGTGCCTGAAGCAGCTTCAAAAGTTAAATTTACATATGTAATTAATTGTTGGAAATTTGCTGTGTATACCACTTCAGTTGAGGTTTCACTTACAGTCCAATTTATAAATTTATATTTTGATGAATCTGTTGGTGTTGCTTCCACTTCATATACACTATACAAATAAAGAGAAGTTGCTATCCATTGATAGTTGCCATCACGCTCATAATCATCTGCATTATAGAATGAAAAAAGCTGTAAAGTTGCTAGGTTTAAATTATCATTTGCACCTCTTGGAACAACTGGTGGGTCTCGATATTTTAAATATTCATCATAAGAATAACCATCTATTGTTGCAGTTCCATAAGACTCATTAGAAGATTTAAATTTTAACGGAATTAGAAATTGTTGTAAATAAACACAATATTCATCTTCGTTAACATACCAAGTTATAGTTTTATCATAAGATGTTGAAACATTTGATTCTCCATTCCAACCAAAATAATTATATGCTTGTTTCATATTATGATAAATATGTGAAACTGTTTCTTTTCCGGAAGCTTTATAACTCTCATGCATATCTTCGTTGCAAGCATAATCCCCTTCATTACCGTATATAGATAAAGCCATACAACTACCATTCACAGTGTAAAACATTGAGTTGTCTGTTACACAATTAGAAATGTTATAATAATATGCGAAAGCACCACCATATGTAACCCCAGAGTTTGCATAAGAAGGGCCTATGGTTGTTATGATTCCTTTTGTTGTGATTGTTTCTTTACCATCTTTATATGAATACCAATAATTCGTTACATCAAAATCAAGAACCATGCAATTTGTTATGTTTAATGAACCTGGAGCGTACCCAAGAGTCTCGGAATAAGCGTCACCGCCTTCTTTTGTCCAATTTTCACCTACAAGACCACTAACATGAACATAGTTATTATTACAGTTAACAGTCAAACCTTCAACAATGCATTGATCAATTAATGTTGTGTATTTATAAGACCAAGAAGTTCTGTTTTTATAGGAATTGGTTTCAGGTAGACCATCAGAACCAATATTTGCTGTACCAGACTCAGTGATTGAAACACCTGCAATTCCTCCAATATAAAGACTGTTACTGTTACAATTAACTGTAAAGTTTTGAATCTTCAAATTTTTTACTGTTGCAACTCTAGTGTGATCTGTAAGCATTATTTTATTTCCTTCATACGTAAGTTCGCCATCATAAACTATAGAGGTATCTCTACATGAACCAATTGCTGCAAAGAAACCCACATATTCATTATAACTAATACCAGCAGAAACTGTTGTTGTTAAATTTGAAACAATATGACCATCTCCATCAAAAATTCCACAAAAACTATCAAAATCAGTAATTTTGTTATTGCTATCATCCATCTTTGCTCCAATTGGAACAAAATTGCTTACACCTGAATAATCTAAATCAGTTGTTAATTTAAAATAAACACCATAATAATTATTGCCATTTGCTATATTAGTTGATAATGTGCTGATATCTGAAATAGACGTTAACAAGTAAGGGGCATCTGATGTTCCGCTTCCACTCCACGCTGAAACTTCAATTGCTGGGGAATCCTCTTTTGGTTCATTGAAATGTTTAAACAATAAAACACTAGCAACCGAAACAACAACTGTTGACAAAACAACAATTAAAAGTGTTATTAATTTTTTCACCCCAAATTTTATCATTTGTTTTATTTTAACCTAAAATATTAATAAAATCAACAAATTTTACATTATTTAAATAAATTGAAAGGATTTAATTTCAATACCGAAGCGATTGAAAATTATGTTGTGCAACAATCTCAATGCTTGTTTAAGCGTTTTTTCGTTGAAAGTTTTTTCTTCTCCATCGCTCACACTTTTTAAAACTAAATAAACATTTTTATCTATTTGAATGCAGTTTTCGTGTTTTCCCATTGTGAATTCCGATAAAATTTTATCAAAATAAACATAATCGGCATTTGGCAAATCAACACCAAACCCTGAGAAATGCAAAAACTTTAAAATGAAGTCAACAACTGCCACCAATTCATTGTTTTGTTCAATATTTTTGAGGGTTGAAATTGTGAGCAAAAACAAGTCTTGTTCCGGCTTTTCTTCTGGCAAAATTGATTTGATAATGTCAAGCACAATATAACCACAAATTGTTTTATTATAATCAGTCATAACTTGATAGAAATTATCAATCAAATTTGCACCTGTCACTACTCTATTATTTGCCCTTGTTGTAAAATTGAAGTCCGCAAATGTGAAAGGTTGTGCCACAGCTTTTAGTTTGGCTTTTTCTTTTTTTACACCAACAAACTTGGCTGTGATTACACCATAATCTAATGTAAAAACAGATGCGAGTTTGTCCGCATCTTTATAGTCAATTAATTTAAGCACTAAACCTTGTGTTTTTTCTTCCATTTGTATTTTATTGTTTTAAGATTCGCTCCACTCGCTAACACTCGGTCGGAATGACGATATGTGTCATGTTGATCCTGCCGAAACATCCCATAATCACAACACTTCACTTTATACAATATAATTACTTCATTTCTGCATTGTGTCGCAAGACATTTAGGGGATCCTTCGACTCCGCTCAGGATGACAAAACCACTTATTCTTAAGTGAGTTTATTTAAACTTGCGACTTAGCGTATGCGTTTAGCAAGTTTTAATTAACGAACGCCCTCAGGATGACAGTAACCTTTTTAAAGTGAGTTTGTTTGCTCGATTTCTTTTTCTAAACCAACACTATCTAATGTAAGAGTTTTGCCCGTTCTTCGAACATGCAAATAAGCGGTTATTAAAATAGGATTCATTGTTAAAAATGCCAATGTTTTAAAACTGTTAATTTGATTTTCTGCTTCTTTTTTCATAACCTCTCTCCTCTTACTTCTTTTTATTTATTATATGTTGAAACTGCTTGATTATTCACTCGCAGTTAGTCCAAATTCTTGAATTGCTTTTTGATCGTTTCTCCAATTTGCTTTAACTTTAACGTAAATTTGAAGATTAATTTGAACTCCTACGATTTTTTCAATTGAATGTCTAGCCATCGTTGATATTTTCTTAATCATCTCACCGTTTTTGCCAAGAATTATTGCTTTATGACTTTCCTTTTCGCAATATAAATCAGCATAAATTGGAATTGGACTTTCACTTTCAATATATGAGTTAACCACAACTTGAATTCCATGCGGAATTTCATCATCTAAGCACAAAAGTGCTTTTTCGCGCACAATTTCCGCCACCATATGTCTGAGATTTTTATCAGTATATTCATCAACTGGATAATATCTCATTTCATAGTCGTACGTCGGCAAAAGCTTTTTAATCATTTCAAGCAAAACGTCAACATTTTTTCCGTCTTTTGCTGAAATTGGCAATAGCTCATCAACTTTAGCAACTTGGCTTAATTCCAAAAGCTTAGGATATAATTTTTCATATTTTGTTTCATCTATTTTGTTGATGAGTAATATCTTTTTTGCATCTGCACTAACTTTTTTGATTAATTTGTTATATTGCTCCACTAATGGTTTGTTTGCAACAATGAGCATAAGCAATATTTCAGTGTCTTCCTGCGCGTTTTCAATATGTTTATCCATCTCTTCATCAATTTTTGTAGCACGTTTGTGATAACCCGGTGTGTCAACAAAAACTATTTGAGTTGTTTTGTCATTATATATTCCTTGAATGTTTTCTCTTGTTGTTTGCGATTTTGGACTCACAATTGCAATGTGTTCGCCAACAAGTTGATTTATAAGTGTGCTTTTCCCAGCGTTTGTTTCGCCAACAATGGTCACAAATCCACATTTAAATTGTTCTCGAGTGATATTAAGTTCGTTCATAATTTCTTCTTGCAATGCTGTCATTTTTTCTTCATCAGTTTTTTCAATGTGGTCATAACCCGCAATATGAAGCAATCCATGACACAACAAAAAGCAAACTTCTCTACGCATTGTGTGATTATATTCTTCCGCTTGCTCTTTTGCCACATCTAAGCAAATATAAATATCTCCGATTGTGAGAAGACCAGTTTCTAAATCCACATTCGCTTTATAGTCACAAACTCTTAACTTCTTTCCAACAACTAGATCAACATATGGATAAGTTAAAACATCGGTAACCTTGTCAATTCCTCGTGTTTCGTTGTTAAGCTTTCTAATTTCTTCTTTTGATATGAAAGTTAGGTTAACACACACCTTTTTAGGAAATGAAACAACTTGGCTTACTTTATCGTAAACCCTAATTAAGTCTTTTTCATAATCCGTTGTTCCAAAAATTGTTAACACTTTTTTCTCTCTTTTATTAATCTTTTTTCTTAATCAAACACCTATTTTTTTCTTAAAATGCAGTTTGATTGTTCTTGCTAATCTATGAAAATTTTGTGTTTTCCTTGAACGATTATGCTTGCTTCTCAGTGAAAGGGAAATACAAAATTGTCATCTTATAATATGTGACAACTAACCAATTTCACCATAAACCATGATGGTGGTTATTGCAAACATTGTGTCGTTAACTATACTAGTATTAGTTTTTTCGCTTAAAATTTCACCAACAGGAAGTGCAACGTATGCCTTATTAACACTTTCATCAATAAGTTTTTGTTTTTCCTTTTCAAAATCGTTAACAACTTCCGTTTCAGCTAGTTCGAAATGCACGCACACATCACGATTAAGTGGCAATAGGTCACTTATATTTTCATTATACACAACCGTTTCAAAAAGCGCAAATGAATTTTTGTTTTTAGAAGAAAATAATTTCTTATTTTTAAATTTATAATTATATGTTGTGGTGGTGTTTCCAGTTCGCACCAATTTTGTTTCAACTCTACTCATTTCGCACTTACCAACCACAAAAATTTGCGCTTTGATTTCAGCAAGAGGTTTAACGCTCACTTTTTCACCATTAGCATTAATGTTAAATGGCAAAACCAATATATCGCCCGCGTTCACATAGTCTCCAACCTTAACATTCGTTGTTCCTGTGATTATGTTTATATCTTTAATAATTCCAGAATATTTTGCAGTTATTGGCTGAAATTCACCTTCAACATACACCAATTTTTCGCTTAAGTTGATAATGATTGCAGTGCCCTCGCGAATTACTGACACTTGTGCAATTCGGTCATAACGATTAAGCAATATCTCTTCAATTTCTTCGCTGGTTTGGTGATTGATTTTTCCTTTTCTTATTCCGTTTTCTTGTAATACTGAAATAATATCATTTTTAGTTAGTTCTTCTGTTCCATAAATTTGAATTTGCCATGTGTAATTTGATGTAAAAATGCCAAAAAGGATGCCTATGAAACATCCTAAAATCACACCAATATTTGCCAAAATGAATTTGGGAAGTTGTTTTGCTTTTGATAATGTTTCTTTAACTTTATAGTTTACAATATATCTTTTAACTTTTTTGTGGTCTTTGTCCAAAATTTCAAAAGAAACTTTGTTGTGTTCATATCTAACAACATTAAATAGCGTTACTTTTTTTGTGTATAAAATCTTTAATAAATTGTCTATGTTATAGCCGGTTAAATCAATTTTCATAGTGTTTCCACCGCCCTAATTATGCCCTCTAAAACACAAGTGGTCTTATCAAGATATTTAACCTTTAAATTTTCACCGACAACTTTAAGCAAATTCTTTTTAAGTTGAAATTGCATTTCGTTCTCACCAAAAGATATAACCGATTTTATTCCTTCAATATAAAGAGAATTTCCACCAAGATTAATCACACGATAATTTGCACTAGTTCCCACATCCCCCATCAACTTTTCAATTTCATTCATTAAACTCATATATGAATATATGAAAAATGAAAGAAAAAAAGACTTTGTTAGTCTTTCTTAATTTTTGATAAGTTTTTTTGAAGATTCATTCCAATTCCAACAGCTCTATTAAACATACATTCTTTATGTTTATCTTCAATAATTAAAATGTGTTGAATTAATGAATGTTTAAAATTCTTCATATCTTCTACGATTTCAGAATATTTTGCATTTTGTATTATTTTTGTCTCAAATGTTTCTATAACAGGAGAAAATTTTGTTTTTTTATTGTAGACCTCCAATATTTCATCATTAAACAATTTTTCAGTGGCATATTTTATTAAACGTTCTAACTTATCCATAATCCTCCTAAATTTAAAAAGCCCGCAAATACGGGCTTTTTTCGAGGCTTACTACTTGCTACAAAAACCTTTGGCATGCTCTCGGCTGGTTCTAAGTGTTCCTCGCCCCGAAACTTGTCGACAAGCTATTTAGATTATATTGTATTTTTTTGTCGAAGTCAAGCAAATAGGTACCATTTATGTCAAATATTTTTAACAAATCTTTTTTAGTCTAGCATTTTTTTATGAATAGATTTAACTTAAGATATAAAGAATTGCTTAATGATTACAAGCAAATCAATAATTTAAAAGATGAAGATGTTGCAAAAAGATTAGGTTTGTCTTCAACAACCAATATTTCTCGATGGGAACTTCATGAAATATATCCTTCACTAAAATACTTATTTGCTCTATCTAAATTATTTGATTGCAGTTTAGATTATTTATGTGGAAGAACTGAAGATATTGGAAAATATAAAGAAATTACACCAGTTGAATTTTCTTCTAGATTGCAAGAAATAATAGATTCAAAACCAAATTTAACAAGATATAAATTATTTAAAGATTTAAAACTCACAAAAGGTCATGAATTCTCATGGTTTAATCTCCACCGCACTCCCTCAACCGCCAATTATATTAGAATTGCTGATTATCTAGGTGTTAGTCTTGATTCATTGATTGGAAATATTTAATCTCTTCGTTTAGGGGATCCTTCGACTACGCTCAGGATGACAAAACCACTTATTCTTAAGTGAGTTTCTTTAAACTTGCGACTTAGCGTATGCGTTTAGCAAGTTTTAATTAACGAACGCCCTCAGGATGACAAAACCACTTATTCTTAAGTGAGTTTCTTTAAACTTGCGACTTAGCGTATGCGTTTAGCAAGTTTTAATTAACGAACGCCCTCAGGATGACAAAACCACTTATTCTTAAGTGAATTTGTTTAAACTTGCGACTTAGCTTATGCGTTTAGCAAGTTTTAATTAACGAACGCTCTCAGGATGACACGAAAAAAAGAGCCAAACGGCTCTTTTTTCTATTTATAAAAACAAGTTAAATTTTCAAGCATAGCGAAGAAAATTAACTTATTTCTTCATTTCAGTTTCTACATAACTTTCGTAGTCGGTTTCTTTGTCGTATTCAAGAGTTGAATTAATGCGAATGATGCGGTTTGCAACGGTTGAGATAATTTCTTCATCGTGTGTTGAGAAAATCATGCAACCTTCAAATCTTTCCATACCTTTGTTAAGTGCTGTGATACTTTCCAAATCCAAGTGGTTTGTTGGTTCATCCAAAAGCAAGAAGTTTCCTGCTTGAAGCATCATTCTTGCCAACATACATCTAACTTTTTCACCACCTGAAAGCACTTTTGCTTGTTTTTCTGCTTCTTCTGCAGGGAACAACATTCTTCCTAACCAAGAACGCAAGAAAGTTGCATCTGTTTCTTTTGTGAATTGACCAATCCAATCCACCAAATTTAAATCACAACCTTCAAAGAACTCATTGTTGTTTTGTGGTAAATATGTGGTTGAGATTGTTTTACCCCACTTTACTTCACCTTTGTAATCTGTATCTTTCCCAGATAAAATATCGAAAAGTGCTGTTACAACATTACTATTATCACTCATGATTGCAATTTTATTGTCTGGACGCACTGTGAAAGATACATTTTCAAACAAACCTTTTTTTGTTAGATTGTTAACAAACAAAATGTCGTTACCAATACGTTGGTCAAATTTCCAATCAATGAATGGATATTTTCTAGAACTTGGTTTAATGTCTTCAATAGTAAGTCTTTCAAGTTCTTTTTTTCTACTTGTTGCTTGTTTACTCTTACTTGCATTTGCGGCGAATCTTGCGATGAATTCTTGCAATTCTTTCGCACGTTGTTCTGCCTTTTTGTTTTGGTCTTTTTGTTGTTTAAGTGCTAGTTGGCTACTTTCATACCAGAAGTCATAGTTACCTAAGAACAAGTTGATTTTTCCATAGTCGATGTCACAAATATGAGTACAAACCTTATTTAAAAAGTGTCTATTATGGCTGACAATAATGATTGTGTTTTCAAAATTAAGAATGAAATCTTCAAGCCAACGGATTGTTTTCACGTCAAGGTTATTTGTTGGTTCGTCCAAAATCAAGTTATCTGGATTTGAGAAAAGTGCTTGCGCAAGCAAAACTTTCACTTTGATTTTGCTGTCCACGTTACCCATAAGTTCATAGTGAAGTTCACTTGGAATTTCCAAAGAGTTCAATAAACTTTCCGCATTTGCTTCAGCATTGTAACCATCAAGTTCCATAAATTCAGTCTCTAAATCGCCCAAACGAATTCCATCCTCTTCTGTGAAATCAGTTTTGGCAAAATACATTTCTCTTTCATCCATAATTTCAACCAAACGTTTGTGCCCCATAAGAACTGTTCTCAACACTGTTTGATCGTTATATTTTTCTTGGTTTTGCTCCAACACAGACAATCTTTCTTTTGCTGGAATTGTAACATCACCACGATTTGGCTCTAATTCACCACTTAAAACCTTCATAAAAGTTGATTTACCGGCACCGTTGGCACCAATCACACCATAGCAATTGCCTTTGCTAAATTTTAAATTAACTTCATCGAAAAGCTTTCTGCTTCCGAATTGCACTGCAACATTATTTACTGAAATCATTTTATTTTCACTCCTTATTTTGTAATTATAATAGACACATTTTTCCAATTGTGAGAGTTGATTATCTTTGCGACTTAGCGTATACATTTAGCAAACGATAACTACTCGAACTATAGCATACTTAAAAAAATTTTGCAACCCTAAACGTCACAAAACTTTTTTTATTTTCTTTTATTCTTCTGTTTCTTCTTCAAAAACAACTTCTGTTTCTTTATCTTTTAAAAATTTAAACAGTTTTGTGTTGTAAACAATTAAGCAAACCACCACTATTGCAAAGGAAATCAAGAAACCTGCAATTATGTCGGTTAAATAATGTACGCCCAAATAAATTCTCGAAAAACCCATAAGCACAACAATCACTGAAAACATTGAAATCAAGGTTATTTTGAGAGGTTTATTCTTAATAAATTTACACACGAAATGAATTGCAAGTGCAAAGAATGCAAGTGTCATCATGCCATGCCCTGAAGGGAAACTATAGCCAGATTCTTCAATTATCATAAGGTGTTCTGGGCGAATTCTTTGAATGATGCGTTTGAGGATGAAATTTGCTATGCAAACAATTGCGAATGTTCCAGCATAGAAAGCGCTAAGTCGTTTATTTTTCATCACAAACCAAATCAAAATAACACTAATTAAAGACAAAACTGCCAAAGTGTAAAACGAACCTAAATATGTGAAAATTTTAAAAAAACCTGTCCAAAAGCCATTGCGATTGTTTGCAACAACCACATTGAATTGGTCAATTTTAAAGGTATAGTCAAACAACACCAATATCATTATTGCAAGAAAACCTAAAAAAGCAATGCTTGATAATGTTATGGCCGTTATTAAATTTTTATTAATTTTCTTTTCCATATATATCCTTTGTTATTATTTCCATTATACAATAAAGAATAGAAAAAACCAAACAAAAAACCCGACATATTCGGGTTTTATCTTATCTATTAATAAATCTTCTGATGTCGTCAAATGTTTCACATTCTGTGTGCTGAGTGAAATATACGAGGCAAGCCATTGCACTTATTTCCATTAAAACTTCAAGAGCTACTGACACAATGTCTTTTGTTGAGATTTCTTGTTTTTGAAGTTTCAACAAATTACTTTCAATTTTGTTCACAATTTCTTCAACAGAAATAGACAAATCAACACAATAAGTTGCATATTTAATGCTTTCAGTTAACTTTTCAATTTTGAAAGGTTCACGCATATTATTAACATTTGTTACAACCATTGGATTTGTTTCAACTGTTTCATAAGTTGTGAAACGTTTTCCACAAACCAAACATTCCCTTCTTCTTCTAATGCTAGTGTCCTTCAAATAACGACTATCCACTACCTTACTATCAATATTTCCACAAAAAATACAACGCATAATTTTCTCCTTTAATTTGTATTACTTTGCAATCAAGTTTTGAACTTGTGCAAAACTTATTTGTTGTGCTTGAATACAAGCAAGCATATTAAGGAAATTCATTATATTGGACTTGTCCAATATTTTAATTTCTCCCTTTTTATTGATTTGTCCTAAACAAAATTTAAAATACATTGTTATTATGGCACAAATCGACAAAAAAAACAAACAAATTTGATAATTTTCCCAAAAATTAATTAGAATTATTATTTGCTGTATTTAGAGCTGTGCATTTAGCTTTACCACTACCCTTAGAGTTATTACCACTTTTGTTGTTTTCATCAATGTAAAGTTCCACTAAAATCACATCAACCCCAATTTTGCAAACACAATCAAAAGGAATGAAGATGTCTTTTCCGCCCTTAAACAAACCCCAAAACCCTTGATTTGGCTGTGGAACAACAAACCCTAATGCCTTTGCAGTTACCACATCAAAAATAATGTCTGTTATATGACCCAAACATTTTCCGTCCACAGTATTAATCACTTGCTTGGCTTTAAGTTCCAAGAAAGACGCTTCCATATTTTAAAATATGCCACAATTCGCCAAATGTTGCATAATGCTCAAAGTTTGCTGATTTTGAAAGAAAAAAGTCAAACCATGTTGACTTTTCTTTAATCAATATATAATATATCTTGACAATTTTAAGAAAACAGTGTATAATTATCACGTTTACTTTAGGAGAATGACATGTTAAATTTTATAAACAAA
>CAZTNT010000028.1:11428-12126 GCA_964614965.1 uncultured Lachnospiraceae bacterium
GTTTAAAGATCTTTTAATCTCTGTAAAAGCAATTCAATATGATAATAGAAAACAATTTGAATATTTTGATATGAAAAATCATATTCGTGTTCATATTTGGGATAATACACCTCATTTTAAAGATCGCGAAGCAGATCTATATTTTGATATTGATGACTATAATACAACCAAAGAAGGAGAATTATTGAACCACTATTTATTTATGTTAGATAAATTTGATACTTTTTGGTATGAGCATGCAAAGAAATATTTGGAAAATCAGGGAGATTCTGATAGATTAGAAATATTAGAACAAGCAAAAACCACTTACGAAGCTAATTTAGAAGCAGATAAAGAATTTATTGAAACTCTTTGTTAGTGCAAAGAAAAATAGACAGCGTAAACTGTCTATTTTTTTTGCTAATTTACTTTTTGATTATTGTTGATTATTCTCTTCAAGTTGATTTTTGATATCTTTAACAAGTTGTCTTGTTTTTAAATCTGGCAAACCAGCACACCAAATCATACCAAACAGACCGAAAACATAACCGACCCAATGATATTTTTTATATCCTTTGTCAACTAGCATATAATATGTTGGAATTCCAAAAGCAACCACATAAACAGCGATTGATACGATTGATACAATTATAGCAACCATAATCCCCTCCTTTAAGTCAATTCTACCCCCCCCCCTTAAAAAAGTCAACTAATTAGCA
>CAZTNT010000029.1:0-11313 GCA_964614965.1 uncultured Lachnospiraceae bacterium
GTTTTAAAGCTTATAAGAAAAATGTAAAAAAATAAATATAAATGTTTGGAAATCTAATTTTTATATGATATAATTAAATAAATATTTATAATATTTAATATTTCCATAGAGTATGTGGAAAAATAAAAAGGGGCAACATTTTGAAGGGGAAGATTTTTAATTTTAAAATTGTTTTAACAATGATGCTTATCATAGTGTCAGGTTTTTGCTTTGTTGTTAGCACACAAAAGCAAACAAATAAAATAACAAATAAAACCGTGGCTTTAGAAAAACAAACAATTGCGGGAGAAGATTTCAGTGCTGTAACAGATGGAATTATTCTTTCGGTTGAAAAAGTTATGGTTAGCAGTTCTGAAACTGAATATACAGATAAATCTGGAAATAAGTTTGGTTATCCAAATAAGATTGCAACAGGTGCTAAAACCTTCATGGGTGGTCATGATGAGTTGTTAGAATCTGCATATAAAACAGTTGAGCCGTCAAATGATGCGCCTGTAGATCTTAGCAATAAAGATCATAGAGTTTACACCTTTAAAGATTTAGCTAATGGCAATTCATCAAAAACAATTGTTGAAGATGGCTCGGTTGTGAGAATGGATAATGTTCTTAGCTCTGAAAAAATCATTATGAAGGACAATGAATCTTATCAAGAAGCAATAATGATTTCTTTTGGTGCATATGTGAAGATTGGTGAAAGTGTTAACATTGCACAAAATGATAATCCTTCCACAACACCAGAAAACGAAACTGTTCATGCGGGAATAACTCAATTGACAGTGACGATGTATCACAATGGTGATGAAGTTGAAAATCTTCCTGAAATTAGAAATATTGGAAATGCTACAAATGGATTGTACTTTGATTTTGTTCACTTAATCACACAAGAAGAGGATAATTCAAATGAAGGATACTATCAACTATCTTTCGAATATATGGTTAATGGCGCAAGCGGAAGTGCAAGTTTTAGTTTCTTCATTTTAAACAATTCCACCTACACACAAGAAATAAATCCTGAAAATAAAGATTATGGTTATAATGCTAAACCAACTTTGGGTTGGACACAATCTGGTGAAAGTGATTTTATAAGATCTGAAACAGACGGGTATGTTAGATATTATATTGGCGAAAATGGAATTTTTGCATCTGAAACGGCTTATCCAACTCTGACTTATGATTACACTAAATATAAAGTTACATATGAACACACTGCAAATCAAAAGAAAACTTCTTATGATTTATCAGTTGATTATAAAGCTTCTGGAGAAGCTGAGTTAATTATGACAGCAACTTCAAGTTCAGGAACAACAAAAACCCCTTATGAATTGAAAGATTATCAAGAAACAGAATTAAACAATCTTGTTTCAATAATGTTCACAAAACCAGGAACTTACACATTTAATTACGAGTTTTTATATCGTGGCTATGATGCTGGCATAACTCCTGATTTAAGTGATTTTAAAACTGAAACGTTGAAATTATCAATCCATGGAATGTCAACTCAATATTCAAAAACAAATTATGAAGGTGCAAACTTACAATATTTTGAACTTGCCGACTCTGAAAGTCAAATTGATTTGATTGTTCCAGATGGCTATGAATTAAATTCTGAAATAAGCAATAAAGCAAATCAAAAACTTGGCTTTGTTTATAAAGTTGTTGAAAACGGAGCAAGAGTTGGTAATGTGATTTCTGAAAATAGTTTAGATTCCCTTGCTAATGGTGCTTTAAAAAGTAAAAACACCTTAAATCAAACCGACAGCAATGATTATAAATTTTTAACTACAATTCCAACTGGCAAAACAGAGATGACTGTTAAAGATGTTGAAGGGGCAAGTAATAATAAATCAGCGCTTACATCAGTTTTAGCAAATATTACATATATTCCAACAAACCAAGGTTCTTTGTGGATTGAGGGTAATGATAAATATAACGATGGTTTCTATTTCCACAGCGCTTCTAAAATAGCGTTTAATGACTTGTTTGAAGAAGAAACATATACTGATGACAAAGGAACTCCTAATACTGATGATGATACAGAAGAAACTAGAGAAATCTCTTCAGCTGAAACATTCACGAATGTAACAACTTTTAACAAAAAGGGTTACTATCTTGTGTTTGTTAAAGTGAAACCGAGTGGAGTGACAGATGAAAGTTTATATTATTGGCAAATCTTTGCCTTCCAATACACTTCAAGTTCCGTTAACATTGATGTTCAAGCGGTTGATGGAAATTCAAGAACAGCTGTTGCAGGTGGAAAATATACAAACAAATCAGTTGAAATCTTATGGAAGAATCCTGGAATTTTTGATAGGGAAATAAAAGGTTATTATTATTCAGCAAAGAATGAAAACAAAACAAAAGAGCAACTTCTTTCAACCGTTGCAACGCCACTTTCAACTTATTTAAAAACTATTGAAGGGGTGAAATATTGTGTGGCTGAGTTGGGTGATAAAATACAAGTTCCAGATGAGTCGTTTGTTAAATTTTTAATCAGACTTGAGAGCGAAGGTGAAAGTGCAACACATAAAATTTTCACGATTGACAGAAAATCAATTTCTGGGGTTCAACCATATTTAATTCAAGAGATGTATGCTGGAAATTCAATTTATTATGCTTATGCAACTGATGGAGAAGATAATATTATCCCAATTGATAATTCAATAACAGACAGTTATGCAACTTTTAATTGGGATGAAAAAGGTAGTGGTGCATCAATTAAAGCAACTTATAGCTACACGCCATTTTCTCTCGTGACAAAAACTGTTGACAATGTTAAAAAAGTGGCAGGAAACAATGGTAAAACATGGATATTAACCAATTATGAATTAGGTGAAACAATTGTTGGGTCTGAACTTGTTAAGCCGACTTCGACATCATTGGTTTCTGGTGAAAGTATTTTATTTTATCAAGGAATTTATATCATTAATTTGAAAGATGAAGCAGGAAATGAATGCTCTTATGCTTTCGTTATTGATAAAACAAATAATTATTTTTATGTAAATCCACAAGACACAGAGAATTCAACCGAAGATGCTCAATTGCTGTCTAATACTTCAATTGTTTCTGGAACAGATGTTGATTACTCAATTGGAGATTATAAAGCATTCAAACTCAGCACAACAGACGCTACATTGAGTAAACTTATTGAGGCAGCAGCTACTAACAACTTTTCAGGTTTAAGCAACTACTATTCAAACTCAACAACCACAAACAAATCAGCTTTAACGAAGTTGTTCCAAAAATTTGATGGTGAATATTATTTCACTGTTGAAAATAAAGATGTTGAAATCTATGATGGAAAAGTTGTTGATGATGATCTTGCAGGCATAGTAAGCACAAGTGGAACATTGGAATACAATGTGGATGATGGCGCAAGTTATTATCAAAGAACATTATATGCAAAAGCAGTCAACAATGAATACACTAGAAGAAATGTGAATAAAACAGCTTATGTAACAGTAACAATAAACAAAGATAACGCAAGAGGTTCAGTTTATTATGCAAGTTCAAAAATAAGCACAGTACCTTCAGAAAATGAAAACGATTTAAAAAATGTTTACAAACTAAAAACTGGAAGTGATGGTGTTGCAACAAACGGTGATACAACTTATGGAATACATAAAGCCGGTGCAACCAGTGCAAAACACGTTGCTTTCACATGGAAAACTGGAAGTGGAAATTTTGAAGTTTCAAAAGTGACATATCAAATTTATTCACTAAATCAAAACTATTGGGACGAAGATCTAACGGATGGAAAACAATATTTCTACTATAGTAATGCTAATGATGTGGTCATAGCATATGCAGGGAAAAAAACTAACGAAGAAACAACCATAAAAGATGGTTTTGGATTAATCACTTTTAACATTGATAACGACAGTAAAGCTGGATTGTATGTTATCACGCGATATTACGAATCCAATGAAAACTTAGGTGAAGATGTTCAGGTTAAGAATTATTACTTTATAGTTGATAGAAATGGAATTATTCAAGGTGATGTTGGTGGAAGCATTAAGATTGAATTGCTCGAAGGAGAATCTGAGCTCACTAAAAATGATTTCTCAACTCAAAATGCTGATGATGGAACTTTAAATGATCCAGCAAACGATATATCCAATGAAAAATATTATATTTATTTGTCAACAACAAAACTTCCAGTAACTTTGAATATTCCTCTTGGAAAATATCTTTCAGAAGATAATAACTCTTCAAATGTATATGAGGCTGGTCAGTTAAATGTAAGTGTTTATTTTATAAATTCTGAAGACCAAATAGACAATGATAAATATCAAAAAGATTCACAGATATGTATTTACAATTCAAATTATAAGAAAAGAGAAGATTTAGTAACAAATACAAATGATGGTACATTCGAAATAAACATTCGTGACTATTTAGCTACAACTGATTATGCTTATTTGATTTCTCGATTAACTGAAAGCACGTCTGCAACTAACACAGATAGAGGTGAATGGTTGTTCTTGCCAGGCACTTATGTTATTCGTATTTCAGATAATGTATACGACACACAAGGCAAGACGCACACAAAACTCATTGGTTTTAAAATTAATTCTCCAGATGATGGTGGACCAAGTGTTGATAGTTTCACTGGTGCACAGAAAACTGATGATAATATGGTGAAAATCAATTCGTTAACTGACGAGGTTAATGCAACTGTAAGTCAAGAATTTTTAAAGGTTGTTCTTCCTGCGTATGATGCAACTGACGAAACAAAAGCTCAAGTCGATCCAAACTATATTTACATAAAACAATATTTTGGAGACGATAAAGAAGGAAAAGAATATTTAAATCATAAATATAAAGCTTATAGTGGAATAGATTTAACGACTGAAACAGAAAATTTGGTTACAATTAATAATAATGAAATAAGTGTTTGGCTTGACACAAAACTTAGAGTTGATCCAACGGATTCAACCTCTGAAATTAATTATGCAAATTTAAACACTCCGCTTTATTACACAATAACAGTAAGATATAAGTTAAACAAAATAGAAGATATTAACGATCCAAAATTAAAACAAGAAGATTTTGAAAAATATATTAATTGCTATAAATATTATGTAACTAATGCAACGAAAGAAATGCAGTTCTACGAAAAGACATACACGATCACAATTGATCGTGAAGCTCCAAGTGAGAATATTGGAATATTTAATGGCGAAGGATATGATAGTTTGCTTGAAGCTTACAAAACAGCACATGAAGTTGACGAGATGATGGAAGCTGATGTGCATGAAACTGGCACTAATTTATATTTCACTAAACAATACACTAAGTATTATCAGTCAAATAGAGAAAACAAAGGTTACATATATCCATATCAAGTGACTGAAGGCACAGACTTTAAAACCACAGATGTTAGCAGAGTTTTAATTAATCCAATTAATGACTTGAAAACTTATGATCTCACTTTACCTGTTATCGATGAGTCAAAATATGAATATTCTTTTGATTCTTTTACAAATATTGAAAAGTTTGGACAATTTCAAGTGTTTGAAGATGGTGAATTTTATGAAATTGTTGAGCTTGATGAGGCTGGAAATGCAACACAATATGTAATTCACTATGAGCCAGCAACCCCATCAATTCAAATCCCATTGACATTTACATTAACTTCTGGAAAGTCTTCGGATGGAGTTGTAAAAATTGAGTATAATGAAGCTAATCAAAAATGGTCTGGATTAATAGATTTAGCTGGCGAAAAAATTCAACAAATCAACGCATATGCAATTTCTGCAAATGGTGAAACAATTGTTGAAAATGATTACTTCTTTAAGATTGATGTCGTAAGAGGATCTGACGAAGAATTGATGTCTGTTGTTACAGATGCAACAACAGATTTCACGATTTTAGCAGAACAAATTGCAAAAACAATTTCAGATAAAAAATTTGGCAAGTTCACAATAACAATTTCAACAAGAACATCTTCAAGTTCGGTTGTTATCAATCTTTATGACCAAGCTGATGTTATTCCATTAGATATTGAAAAATTGGTTGAGGTTGATGAAAACGATAAATATAAAATCAATTTGCATGGCGCTAACATCCCTGACGAAGAAAAAGGAATTTGGTATTTCGCAACAAAAATTATTGTCACCAAGGGAACAGAGGTGAGAACATTCTATGGTTACAATGAAACAAACGGAATTGTATATTATGAAGGCCAAAACATCGTAAGTGAAATTGTATGTGGCGCAAATGAAACGTATTATATTGAAATGACTGATGTGTTAACAAAAACAACAACGTATAGATTTAACACTTCTGGAATGGATTTTATAATTATTGAGTTTGAAGATGTAGACAATGATGAAGCTCCTGATTATTATAAGGGCATTGTTGGAACAGATTTTGTTTATTACGGATTCACTTCTGCAACGTTTAGATACGACAACACTGTGTATAGTAGCGAGATTTATCAAAAAGTCGGTGAAGGATTTGAACCTTCAAGTATTCGTGCTGAACAATCAAATTCTATTTATGATGAAATATTCATTAAGAAACTAGAAAAAGGATTAAAAGAAATTAAAATTGTTTTATATTATGGTGAAATTCCAGAAGTTACTTACTTCATAACGATTGACACAAGAATCTCTGATGTTGCTTTACGTGATTATAACAGCGGAGAAAAGAGAGATATCATCAAAGAATTTTCTAACATTAATTTTGACCATGTTTCAGTTCGTCCGGACAGCATAGGTACAGGGTTTATGAATTTGGCATGGAATCCTGTTGAAGAAAATGATTATTTTGACTATTCCTACACTCTTCATGAATTGTTAAAGAATGAAACTTACAGAACAATTGATTTGACTGGAGTGTCAAATTATGTTATTGCAACGGATGAAACGAGCAATGGAATTTATAAATTTGAAATTCGAGTTTATGGTAAAGATGGAACATATCTTGGAAACAAAGTTTATGCCTTTGAAGTGAAAGAAATTAGCACTCAAATTTATTATGTTAGAGATGAAAACGGTGTTGCTATTCAACCAAATTCAAATTTTATGGTTGACAACATAACAGATTTAAAATCAACCATTACATCAACATTCAATGGAATTAAAACAACTCTTGAATTAGATTTATTTATCACTAATCAAAATTTAGATGTTGTTGTGGCGGCAAGCGATGTTGATTTAGATTATGAAACGTTTAAAACAACACCTTATGAATTTACCATTTATAGAATATCTAAAGAGAATGCATATGAAATTTATTTTGGTGTTCTTAGAATTGACGAAACATCAAATATTGTTCAAAATCTTAAAATTGTAGGAGTTGAAAATTATGAAGTTAAGACATCAACAAACTTCACAATTTCTGCAAACACTCCTTCAAGTGAAATATCTTTAACTCGTGAATTTATTGAATCAAGTGATTATTTGTTGCAAAAGAATTTGGTTTATATAAATGCTTATTACAACGATCAATTGATTGCATCAGAACCATTTAATGGTAAATATCAAATTTTAGGAAATGGACAATTTAGTTTCACATTCACGGATTTGGCTGGAAATGTTCATGAGTTTGAAGAAGATGATGATGGTAAAAATGTTGAAACAATTGATAAAGTTAAAGTTTATGTTTTGAGAGAAGTTGTTGTTTTAATCAACGATGAAGCTCCTGTTGAAAATGCATTCTATAATGGTGAAGTTATGTTGTCTATATATGCAAGCAATAAGTATGTTACAGGAAGCATTTCAATTACTGCTGAGAAGAATGGCAAATCATATTCACCAACAGGTTTCAATCCATATATCTTCACAGAATACGGAAATTATTGGGTTAAAGTTACTGCAAAATATAATAATGGAACAAAAGAGATTCTATTAGAAAAAATTGTAACATTTACTATTATCAACGTAAACGAAGCAAGGAAATCTATTGACTTAACAAGTTTAAACGGATGTAAAATAACAACTGTTTTGAATTCATTAGGTCAAGATGTTACAACTGCTTTCTGCAACATGATGCAACAAAGCGCAGCATCGGGCGGTCTTAATATTTCATATGAAGATATCGTTGCTTATGAAACCAACCCTAATAACGTAGATAAATTAAATGTTGTTAGTGGAAAAATGACCTTCAGTATAACCTATTTATACGAAGATGGCACATATCCAGCAAGAACAGTTAATTTAAGTTTCACTCTTAACAATGAAGATGCATCAATTCCATGCACATTGGAAAAGGGGGGAACAACTAAAAAGGATTTCACAATTTACTTCAACCCGGCAATTCTTTATGAACAAGTTGGTGAAGCTTATGTTTACATCAACGACAAAATGGTTGCGCATATTAATGAAACATCAGCAAACACTGAAGTAAGAATTAAAACATCTTTTGATAAAGATGGCGATGGTGATTACTATATCAAACTTGTTAGTTCATCCGGTGTGATTTTAGATAGTTATAAAGTAACAATAAAAGAACCTCTTAATGTTTGGGCAATCATAATCATCGTTGTTGTTGTGGCTGTGGTTGCAACTGTGGTTACAACAATTATCTTGTTGAGACGTAAGATGAGGATCAGATAATGAAAAATTGGCATACTGAAAAATTAACTATTGATGACACCGTTGTGGATTGCACAATGAGTGTTCCCGTGACCGAATTAATGAAAATGTTTGAAATCGCAACTTTCAATCATTCAAACAAAATTGGTTTAGACCATGTTTCAATGGAAAAGAAGAGTCATGCTTTTTGGGTGGTGACCAAAATGAAAGTGATTCTTCTTCAACCAATTAAAACTGGTGAAAAAATAAATGTCACAACATGGACGCGTGAACTTGGCACTGCAAGAGCATTAAGAGATTGCGTTATCAAATCCGGTAATAAAATAAAAGCCAAGTTTCTTGCTGAGTGGTGTTGCTTAGATTGGGAAACAAGAAAATTGCGACGTTTAAATTCAATTGTTTATCCAGAACTTGAAATGGAAAAAACAAATTACATTAAAACGGAATTTATAAACATGCGTGAAGAGGTAAGCGAGAAAGATTTTGTTTACACTCGCACAATTAGAGCAACGGATATTGACGTGAACATTCACACAAACAATTTGAAATATAACTATATGGCTTTAGATGCTTTTTCTGTTGAAGAATTAAAATCATTCGACATTAAGGAATATGAAATTTATTTTGTGAATGAAAGCCACGAGGGAGACAAGATTGATATCTACAAAAAGAAATTTAAAAATAGTTTCTATGTTGAAGGTAGAGTTGGAGAAAAAACAATTTTCAAATCAGTTATAAAATTTAAAAGAAAATAACTTTTTAACGAAATTATGTGTTATTGTTAAACATAATGAAAAAAGAGAACGTCTAGTTCTCTTTTTTTGTTTCTGTTTTATCTCCCTGTGTGGTTTCATCTGTCTTTGCTTTTTTGGGTTTCTTTATTGTTTTTGTTTCACGTTTAGGAACCAGCTGAAAGAACACTTCACCTTCATGTGATTGGAAGTAAACTCCAACAATGTCTTTTTTCTTTGTGCTGAGTATGTAATAAGCTGCACGTTTTCTTGCTCCACCAACAATATAGCCAACCTTTTTTGAATTAGGTTCAACAAACACATTATAGGCGCAAAGTCTTCCTTGATTGTCCACGATTGTTATTCCATCGAAGTTCAACATATTCATAAACAAATCTGCATATGCTTGCAATTTTTCTTCGTTGTAACTTTTTGATTGAGTGAAAAGTTTACTGAAACTAATTGGCTCTTTCAACCAAATTCCATCTTCGAACAAGCCGTTGTCTTTATAATCTTTATCAACAATAACACAAATTGACCCATTGACTCGGCTCAGAACGTTTGTGAAAATATTCAAATACATATTTTTCATATCCTGCAACTTGCGTTGAGTTGTTCTAAGTTTTGAAAAGGTTGCGTCAACAAATTCACTAATTTCATGATTAAATATGTTGCTTTTAGATTTATCTAATGAAAGGTTGATGATGAGGTCATTTCCAGAAATTGAATGAAGAATCATTGAATAGAAATTTAATGGACGGGCTATTATACAACTAACTTTTGTTGGTTTATCTTTCAATGTTGTGTTTTCTTGCAAGCTTCTGATAAGGTTTCTATCTTTAATGCTGGTAAACGACATTAAAATTCCATAGCTAATTTTGTTTTCTTTGATGTCGATAAACAAACACCAATCGTTTTTTATGATCGGCAAAATTGATTTTAAATGAGAGTTGAAATTTGTTGCGTCACTATCTTCAAAAATTGTCATTGCAAAACTTTTTGGTATCGAACGAACAATTGATTCAATGTTGTTTGTGAACACAATTTTTGGTTGGATTGAAATTCCTTCTTCAGTATAATTTAAAATGTCGTTAAATTTATGCAAAAAGTGCGACATCAACAGCGGTGGAAAATTATCAAATTCTTTTTCAAAAAAATTTGTTACGTTTTCTTTTGCGCTGTCAAAAAAAATCATTTCCTCCATAGCATTTTCCCCATTCTTTTTAAACAATATATCAATTTTGTAAATATTATGCAAATAAATTTGCAAAAAAAACGAAAAAAAGACAAAAAATCATTAAATTTAGTTGACTTTTTGTCGTGATTTATGATTGAGATGTGGTTATTTGCTTTCCAGTTGAGATTTTAAATAAATGATTTTATTTTTCAATCTGTTAATTTCTGCTTGTTTTTCATGAAGTTGTTTGGTTAAGTGTTCAAGATTATAATTCAAGTTAATAGTTTCAGCATTTTTTTCAAGTTCAATTTTCTTTTTAACAACATTAACAATTCCATTAAAAAGCGCTGTGATATCTTCATCGGTAATTGATGGAGGCATCACATGAATTTTATAGTTTTGGGTTTCTGGTGGGTGATTTTGATTTTTCATATAATTATTTTCTCCAACGCAGGTTTTATTATTGTGCGGTTAAATTCTTAAATTGTAAAAAAAGAAAACAAAGAAAGTTTTTTTGTTTCTTTTCATAAATAGTTATATGAATTATTTGATTCCAATGTTCAATTGTGTGTTGTTTGATGAAAAGCAGTGTTATTTAAAAAAGAATGTTAGGTATAAAATAAAAAATTTTACGCGAGGAATTTTGTATGGATTTGATAACAACATTCCCTATGTTTTTGATTTGAATATTTCTTCAAAAAATATTTTAAAAGTTGAGTATTTATATAATCGATATTATTTCCTTTTTCCGATGAATTGTGAATCAGGATTTTTAACGCGTTTCAAATTTAAAAATAATGAAATTGAAATTACATTATCACACAAATTGTCAATCACAATCAATGGAGAGTTGAAAAGTGAAAGC
>CAZTNT010000030.1:0-11272 GCA_964614965.1 uncultured Lachnospiraceae bacterium
AAAGTTTTCCGCTATATGTTGGCAAAATTTTAATTAAATTTTCCATAATTTTAAAAATTTGTTCAATTTCTTCATCATTTGAAATGTAGCTGGTTAAATCCCATTTAAATTCTTCTTCGATTTCTTTTCTAAGTTTCATTTTTTTCTCCTTAATTATAAGTTTAAATTTATTTAACTAATTGTCAAGTAAAATTCAAAAGTTAGCTATATTAAACAAATTTCTTCATTTTTTTATCTTCCACTTGAAATTTATATATTAATTTGTTAAAATGTATAAGATTAAGTTATTAAGTCTTGGAAATAATTAGTGGAGAAATATGTTAGAGAATATTATTATTAAAGGAGCAAAAGAAAACAACTTAAAGAACATCAGTTTAACATTGCCAAAGAATAAACTGATTGTTTTTTCTGGTGTGAGTGGGTGCGGAAAATCAACGCTTGCATTTGACACAATTTTTGCAGAAGGTCAAAGACGTTATATGGAAAGTTTATCCAGTTATGCACGTCAATTTTTAGGGCAAATGAACAAACCAGATGTCGAAAGCATTGATGGTCTTAGTCCAGCAATTTCAATTGACCAAAAGTCAACAAATAACAATCCACGATCAACAGTTGGAACAATAACTGAAATCTATGACTATTTAAGATTGTTGTTTGCAAGAATAGGGAAACCTTATTGTCCAAAATGTGGAAGACCAATTTCAGTTCAAACACTTGATCAAATTGTTGATAAGGTTTTAGAAGTTAATGATGGAACAAAAATGCTTGTTATGGCGCCAATTGTGAGAAGTCAAAAAGGTACACATGAAAAAACTCTTGAAGCACTAAAAAAAGATGGTTTTGTGCGAGTTATGATTGATGGAGAAATCTTCTCTTTGGATGATAACATAGTCTTAGAAAAAAACAAGCGCCATGACGTTTATGTTGTTGTTGACAGAATTGTAAAAAAAGAGGGGATAATTTCACGTTTAACAGAATCAATTGACAAATGTTTGCAAATGTCAGATGGCTTAGTTATCATAAACGCTAATGATGAAAATAAGTTATACAGTGTCAAATATAGTTGTGTTGATTGTGGAGTGTCAATTCCAGACATTGAGCCAACTTTGTTCAGTTTCAATAATCATGCTGGTGCGTGTCCAAGATGTGGTGGACTTGGATATGTTATAAAAATTGGTGAAAATGCCATTGTGAAAAATGATAGGCTATCAATAAATGAAGGTGCACTTTCTGTTATGGGCTTTAATATTGATGCAACAGGAGTCACAAAAAAAGCACTTGCAAAACTTGCACGCGAGCATGGCTTCACGCTTGACACACCATATTATCAAATTCCAAAAGAGGCAAGAAACATATTGATCAATGGCGAAGTTGGAGAACCTGAAAAAATGGCACCAAATTTGCATCAATATTTAACTCAAAAAGATTATCTTTTCATGGGCATTATTCCTGATTTGTTAAGACGTTTTCAAGAAAGTCAGAGTGAGTATGTTAAAGAAGAAATTTACAAACTTATGAGCGAAGATACTTGTCCTGAATGCTTAGGAAAGAGATTAAATACAAGTGCATTATCAATTAAAATTGATGATAAGAGCATTGCTGACGTTTGCGATATGTCAATTAGCAAAATTTATTCGTTTATCAAAGATTTAAAGTTAACAAAAACAGAGAAACTGATTGCAGAAAGTATAATTAATGAAATTTGCTCACGATTATCATTTTTAATTAATGTTGGATTAACATATTTAACGCTCTCTAGACGTGCAGGAACGCTATCTGGAGGTGAGGCACAAAGAATTCGCCTTGCAACTCAAATTGGAAGTGGTTTAAGTGGGGTGCTTTATATTTTAGATGAACCGAGCATAGGTTTGCATCAAAGAGATAACGACAAATTGATTGATACGCTTAAAAATTTGCGAGACTTGGGGAATACCTTAATTGTTGTTGAACATGATGAAGATACCATTCGTCAAGCAGATTATTTGGTTGACATCGGTCCACATGCAGGTGTTCATGGTGGAGAAATCGTAGCTCAAGGTTCAGTTGAAGATTTAATGAATTCTCCAAATTCTATGACAGGTAAATTTTTATCTGGAGAAATGAAAATTGAAATTCCAAACAAGCGAAGAGAAGTTAAAACAGAATTCATACGTTTGCTTGGTTGTAGAGAACATAATATCGAAAATCTTGATGTTGCAATTCCTAAAGGTGTTTTAACTTGTGTTACAGGTGTAAGTGGAAGTGGAAAATCCACTTTAGTCAATGATATTTTTTATCAAGCGCTGTTTAATAAAATTAATAGAAGAGATAAAGAAAGGAATTTAGATGAGATTTTAGGGATTGAAGAAATTGATAAAGTTATTCAAATTGATCAAACTCCAATTGGAAGAACTCCAAGAAGCAATCCAGCAACTTATTCTGGTGTATTTACAAAAATTAGAGAATTGTTTGCATCAACCACAACAGCGAAAGAGAAAGGTTTTGACCTTGGTAAATTTAGTTTCAATGTTGAAGGTGGACGCTGTGAAGCATGCGCTGGTGACGGTGTTAAAAGACTTAGAATGTATTTTATGGCAGATGTTTTTGTACCATGTGAAGTATGTGGTGGAAAAAGATATTCTCGTGAGGTGTTAGAGGTTAAATATAAAGGAAAATCAATTTACGATGTGTTGGAAATGACAATTGATGAAGCTTACACATTCTTTGATGCGATTCCACAAATTAAATCTAAACTTCAAACTCTTGTTGATGTTGGATTAGGGTATATAAAATTAGGTCAAAGTGCAACAACACTTTCAGGTGGAGAAGCTCAAAGGTTAAAACTTGCAACAGAGTTAACCCGTCGAGACACCGGAAACACAGTTTATATTTTAGATGAACCAACAACAGGTTTGCATTCATATGATGTAAAAAAACTTGTAGATATCTTGCAAAGATTGGTTGGAAATGGAAACACAGTGGTTGTTATAGAACACAATCTTGACATCGTTAAAACCGCGGATTACATTATTGATATGGGACCAGAAGGTGGTGAAGGTGGCGGAAAGGTCGTTGCGTGTGGAACTCCTGAAGAGATTTGCAAAGTTAAAAATAGTTATACTGGAATGTATTTAAAAAAGATGTTAAAGAAGGGGTAAATGGAAAAAGAATTAAAAAATTGTTATAAGTGTTTAGATTTGCCATATAGTGCAACCATTGAAGAAGTTGAAACACGAGAAAAAGCATTAAGCAAAATTTTGTTGGCAAAATCAGGTTATGAGCAAAAAAGCGAAAAAGAAATTTCAAAAGTTAAATATTCTGCAGACTATATTGTTGAAAACATTAAAAAAAATGGCATTCCAAAAGAGGAATTCCATCGTTTTGATTCAAGCAAAGAATCTATAATCAGTCTTTTGATTATTTTAGTTTTTGTTGGATTGATATGTTTCTTTAGTTTTTATGTTTTATTATAACAAATTTACAATTGATATTCCTGTTGCTTCTTTGAGTCCAGTTATATTGTAACTTAATAATCGTGAATAAGTTATTGCGTCATCTTGGCTGACATTAATTATTGCTGAGCATAAGTATTGCAAATAATCACTCACGGGTTGTAAATCTTTTCTAGAAATGGATATGCAAAGCGTATCCATTTTTTTTGTCCAAAAATCATTTAATTCCCAAATTTCCTTTTGAAGTTCTTTATTTGTTACATTTTCGGTTTGCAATGTTTCATAAATATACTTACTGCTAGATTCTAATTTATTAAACACTTGATTTGTATGTACAGTGTCCCAGATGCAAAGACCTGAAACAAGAAATGTCAACACAAGCATTGGGATCCATAGTTTCATAATTGTATCTCCTCATTAATGTTTTGAATTGTTTTTGCACTTTCATGTTTGGTTTGAAAGTAAAGTTTTCCGTCATCATCGAGAGATAAAATAATTAAATCATTAACTGAATTAATGTTTAAATAATTAAGAATCTTATTGAGCTTTTTGACATCAATTTTAACTTCTTTCATTTGAGATTTCATCATTTTTCCGTCGCTTACAATAACAGATGGAATTTTAGCAGGTGGATTTTTAACACCAACGTCTTGTGCTGTTGCGGGAGCATTTGCGCTTTGTGGAATTACACTCATTTTTCCATTAGTCTCAATGATAGCATAAAGTATTTGATCAAATGAATAGTAGCCAGCTTGTCTCAGCATTTCGCTTATGTCATCGATTGTAATATTTAAACTTTTGAGTGCTTTGTATTCAATTCCATTTGGACTCATCACAACAATAGGTTGACCGCTTACAATTCTTCTTATTTTTGCATTTTTTCTTGTAAGTAAGGTTATAAAATAATGTAAAAGAACTAAAATTGCTAAAGGTAAAAGACCATGAAGAAGAGGAATATTGCTGTCACTCATTGGAAGGGTTGCCAAGTCAGCAATAATTAAAGTAATCACAACCTCATAAGGTTGCATTTCGCCAATTTGACGTTTACCCATAAGGCGTAAAAACACTAACACAGTTATATAAATAATCAGAACTCTAATAAAAACAACTAACATACAATAATTATGTACTACTTAATTATTTTTATGCTTAATATGACAAACAAAAAAGCCACTAGGTACTTTTGTTTTTATGTTTTTTCTTGTTAATTAATTCAAATAATTCTTTAAAGTTGAAAACGTTAAATAACTTACTCAATATAACAACTGAGATGATTGCAACTCCACCTCCAATTACCGCAGAAATAAAATTTCCAAAGCAGTGTAGGCAAATGTTTGAAATGAAATGACCAAGTAGACTGCAAGGTGCAACAAGCAAAGAATATTTAAAAGTTGTGCCAACTAAATTGATGTTTAAATTTGGTAATGCTTTTTTGATTTTTCTTAAATTTAAAAGTGTTATTAAAGTCATTGAAGCAAAGAATGAAATGATAATGCTATTTATTCCGACAAGAGGAGTAAAGACAATTAAAGAAACAAACAACAGTATTGAGCCAATGATGTAATTGGTGAAAGATTTAACTTCCAAATTTAGAGCATTTAAAATACTTCCTGTTAAATTACACATTGTTATTGGTAAAACACATACAGCAGAAAGTTGAAGCAATACACCAGACAAAACATTGTCATATAATACAATTCCTATCAAATTTCCAACGGAGAGATAAAGAGGAACAAAAATCATACTCAAAAACACTGAAACGTTGATTGAATTAGATATGCTTGTTTCAATAGCAGAGTAATTTTGCTTGGTCATCATTGAACTTATGGAAGGAATTAATACCATACTAATGCTTCCAACAACCGACATTGGAACAAACAGCATAGGGAAAGTCATTCCCATAATCACACCAAAACTTGAAACTGCTTCAATTTGAGAATAACCAGATAAAATGAGCATGGTTGGAATAATCAGAGTTGTGAGAGGTTGAACTAACGAGTTTGCAAGTCTAATTCCTGTGATTGGAGTTGCACTTTTAATAACATTGCCATATTCACCCATTTTAAAATTGAGTTTTCCTTTTCTTAAGTAAATGAGCATGGTTATAATTGCAGATAATAAGCATGTTATGTTGAATGCAATTGCAACATTTTTTGTTGCAGTAAAATAGTCTGAAACTTTATTTAGCATTATGAAGGTTAGTGCAAAACGAATAATTTGTTCAAGAAGTTCAGTTAAGCCACAATTAAAGTAGTCACTTTCGCCCCAAAGTGCGCCATGAAAAATAGCATAAATTGAACTAAAAATAATTGAAGGGATTAAGATAATCATAGTCTCAACAGCTCGATTATCGGTTAAAATTATTTTCCAAACATTTTTTAGAACGAAAATTAGAACGGAACAAGCACAAGCAATGCTCAAAGCAATAATAAGTGAGGTCGTAACAACTTTATTTCGTTTTTTCAAATCATTATTAGTTTCATATTTTGAAACAAGTTTGGCTGTTGTAAGTGGCAAACCGCTTGAAATAAGAGTCATAAAAATGCCAAGCACAGATGTTGCCATTTGATATAAACCCATTCCAATTGAGCCAAGTTTTCTTGATAAATAAATACGAAAAAAGAATCCCAAAAGTCTTGTTATAACGGAAAATATTGTGACCACAGCCACAGCTTTAAAAATTGATTTCATAGTTTGTCCTTTTTTTAGGGTATATATAAATATATAAAAAGACAAAAATTTTTATGCATTGGCATAATTATAGCTTTCTAAATTTAAAGAATTTGCATATATATTAATATGGAAGTTCAGATGTGTGATAAATTTTTTTATCGTGTAGATGATGAAAATGAAGATTTGTTTCAACAACTAAACACCGGCAAAGAGAATGTTATTCGAAACAACGAAAAACTAAAGTTATATAAAGGTGAATGGATCTATGTGAAAGTTAATAGTTTTTTGAGTCACATAGTAAAACCAGCTCAAACCATTAAACAAATTGCAGACATTTATAAAATTTCGGTTGAAAAATTAAAACTGGATAACAATCTACAATCTGAAAAACTTTATATAGGTCAAATCTTAAAAATTTATTATTAAAAAACCACCAATAACTGGTGGATTTTTATTTTATTTATCTTCATTTTCTTTTTGAGAAGAAGGTTCTCTCATTAATTTTTTAATTAAAGAATTTAAATAAGTTGATGTTTGAACATAATTTAATTCATCTGAAATTTTATTTGCTGTAACTCCAAGACTTGAAGACATTTTTTGATTTTTCTTTAATTCTTTTTCAAGTTTAGCAATGTCGGTAGGATTTGCACGCTTAATTTTCATTTCACGAAGTTTTGTTAAGTCTTGTTTATAAACATCTTCATATTGTTTACGTTCAGCATTGATTTTATTTAAATCTAAAGTCAATTCGCGAACTTTTTCTTCACGCATTGTTGTTGCTTTTCTTGAATAGTATTGAACTGAAACTGTTTTGTTTCTGTCATAAGCGGTTTTTGATTTTTTGGTTGGTTTTTTCCATTTGATTTTTCTAACAGCAAAACCAGCTAGTGCAATTAAAATTGCCAGAACTGTGAGCAAACTTGGAATGAGATAAAACCAGTTTACGTCAGAGCTAGAATTGCTTTTTTCTGTTGATGTTTCGTTATCAGTGTCATCTTCAGTTGTTGTTTCTGTTTTAATGATGTTAACATTATCATTTTCTTTTGCTAATTCAAATTCAGACTTTGTTATATCGTCAGCAAATGTGATATTTCCAAAGAAAACTGAACCTTTTGTTTTTGCATCTTCACTTCCTAAAGACAATTCTAAATATGTCGTTGTGTCTGATTCTCCTTGGAGATAGAAAGTGTAAGTTGTCCAACTATTGTTAGATTTGATGCTTGTGAATGGGTTATCAAATCCTGATAATTTAATTCCAGCGCCAATAAGGTCTGCGTCAGTCTCAACATTGTTTGAACCTAAGTTTTGAGTGAACACGTCAACTGAAATTTTGTAATATTTATCTGTTCCGCTTGTGATTTTGAAACCAATGTTAGAAGTCATGGTGTAGGCAACATCTTCAGTTGTCCAAATTCCTAAAACTTTATCTGTTGCAAGAGAATTAAATATGGTTAAATTATTGTCAATTCCGTTTTCTATTTCAACATAGTCAATAACTTCATCCAAATAACTTGAATGTAAAGTGATTGTTCCGCTTTGAACACCAGAAACATTTTCTGAAGAGAATAATTCAGCAGGTGCAAACTTATCATTTGATGAACTAGCTGTTAAATTAGATAAGTCAACGATCTGAACATATGTTGAATTGGTTGCATTTTTAAATTCAGTTTCAAGTTGTGTTGAAGTTAATGCATAATCAAATGTTGCATTGTCAGCATAAGTGTAACCATAACCTGTTGTATTTAATGATATTTTCAAAGAAATGTCGATTTCTTGGAAACCAGTGTAAACGTAAAGAGTGACAGTTTCCCATGCATTATTAGTGTTTATTGTTTTTGATGAAAGAACTATTTCTTTTTCATCTTTTTTCGAAACAAGAGAGATTGTTGCAGGAGCATTTTGAGTTTGAACATCAATTGTAAATTTATGATAAGTTTTTGCGCTCAATGATTTTGCTTTGCTTGTGAATGATAATGTGTCAGCTGTTGAATTATACATCATTAAAATGTTGTTATTATCAGAAGAAGGGTTGCGCAAGTTAGATAAATTTAAATTCTTTAAATCTTCACTCAAAGTTAAAGTATTTACAACACCATAAGCTTGCTTATTTGAACCAGTTACAACTTCCCAATCAATTGGAGTTGCTGGCATTGGATCATTATAATCGGCAATTTTAAAAGCATTAAAATCACCGTTGTTAAGATATAAACTGTTATCTGAGTACGCATCAACGAAATTGATTTTTTCTGTTCCGCTTCCTGTTGTGGAAGAATTGTAAGTTTCATAATTAATTTTGCTAATTTCAATTTCAGACAAGTACATTTCACCAGAAGTTAAAGTTTCACTTGTTCCCAAACCGAACTTTAATTTGTAAGTTAAAGTTTTTGATGGATGAGAGTTGATTAAAAATGAATAAGTCGAATAGTCATTTGTGATACTGTCAGAAGAACTTACACTGTTTGAAGTGATTGAAATTGTTTTGTTGTGATTTTCAGCATCGTAATTTTCGTCATCTTCATCTAAATCAGTTCTTATCATTTGTAAAGATGCTTTTCCGTCTAAATTTGTAGTTTTAACACTTACAGAAACTTTATAAATTGTGTTTTGTTCAAAAGTGAATATGTCATCTGTTTCAAAAAGAGAATAGGTTTTTTCATTATTTTTAACTAGAACAGCATACTCATTTTGCCCATCAGAATCTGTCGCTTTTTCCAAAGGTAATTCTTTATTGAATTCATATTCAACATGATTAAAATTAGATGTTACTTTTGAATTAGTTTCAGAAATATACTCAAGTTGACCTAAACTGTTAACATAAAATCTATTAACAAGGTTATCAATGTTGTCAACCTCAGAATATGTTCCATTAACTGCAGATTTAACACTGAAATCATACTCACTGTCACTCAATTTGAAACCAGCTATGTTGTCAAACAAAACAGTTCCAGCACCTTCTAAGTACATTCCAAGTTTAAGTTCAAGGCTTTCAATATTATTTGTTGCAACGAAGAAAGTGTAAGTTGTCCAATTGTTATATGAATTAATTCCTTCAATAGAAGAATAAACCTCACCAACATTGTCAAATAAGTATAAATTCGCAATTTTTGCATTAGTTGCAGTGAACACATCAACTGAGACCATGTATTTTGAATTTGCATCAAGTTTAAATGTTGAAGTGGTTTGAAAACCATAATTCACAGAGTGTGTGATATTTTCATCATCCTTATCAGTTGAATCAATCATTAAAACATAGTCATCAAGAGAAGTTCTTTTGGCAAGAGAAAATCTTGTTTCATATTTTTCATTTGACAAATTCACAACTCCAGCATTCACATTTGCATCATCATTGCTAGAATCAACTTTTGCACCATGATTGTAAGCGGTGAAATTGTTCGGAGAATATGGATAACTCGAACTTGTGTTGCTGTTGAAATTTGAATTGCTTATGCTAAAAGGAATTGAATCAACTCCAACTGCATAAGTTTCGTATTTAGGTTGATTTAAAGTTAAAGCGCAAGCACCAGTCATGAGTAGAGCTGAGCAAGCAGTTGTGCAACCTAGTATTGATTTTATAGTTTTTTTCTTTGTAATCATTGTAACCTCTTATCTAATTATTGCTATAAACTAATTTATTATAATACAAACTTGAAAAAAATGCAAATAAAATTGCGCCAAACGAACACAATATCTTTATGAAAAAAATTAAAAAATGGCAAATTATCCTTTTTGGAGCTCTCATTGGCATTATAAACGGTTTCTTTGGTGGCGGTGGCGGGATGGTTGTTGTACCACTTTTAAATAAAATGTTTGGTTTGGAACAAAAAAAAGCACAAGCAACGGCGCTTTTTGTTATCTTGCCAATTAGTTTGGTAAGCACAATAGTTTACTTGTGTCATAAATCAATTGCTTTTGCTTCTGGCTGGCCTGTGATTTTAGGAATAGTTGCTGGAGGTGTGGTCGGAGCAAAGTTATTAAATAAGTTAAACAATAAGGTCGTGAAATATATTTTCATATTTTTTATGTTGCTTGGCGGAATAGGTATGTTGATTTGGTAGGTGAATATGATTTTTGGGGAAATTGTTGCAGGAGTAATCGGAGGAATTGTTGCAGGCATGGGCATGGGTGGAGGAACTTTAACAATTCCAATTTTAACCATATTTTTGAAATATGAGCAACTAAGAGCACAAGGTGTTAATCTTGTTGCATTTTTGCCAATGGCTGTTGTTGCTTTGTTTATTCATATTAAGAACAAGTTAGTAGATTTTAAAAACACTTGGCTTCTTGCTGTGGTTGGAAGTTTGTTTAGTTTAGGTGGAGCATTAATTGCTAATAATATTTCAAATTCAATATTGAAAAAAATCTTTGCATTGTTTTTGATAGGTCTTGGAATCTGGCAATTTATTGAATTAAAAAGAAATCAAAAACAAGACAAAAATTGATAATGCCCTATAACAAATTTAGTGATTAAATATCTGAAATTTTTTGTCACATCCTGTTCCGATAAAGATGTGATTTGATTTATTGTGGAAAACATGCTGTAAGCATACTCTTTCATGATATTGTGTTTTGAATCAAATTTAAATTGTGTTTCCAGTTCATCATGTTGTTCACAAAAGTCAGTTTTTATGTCCTTTAGATAAAATGAAAGTTCATTATAATCAATTTCTTTTTTGTCAAACATTAGTGATAAATTTTCTAGTTTTTTAATGCAATCATTTGAAACATTTAAAAAATTTTCTATTGATGAATTTTGATTCTTACTCAGGTTATTTTGGTTGACGAAGTCTTTGAATTCCAAAGTGAATAAACTTGCGTTGGCGTATTCAGGTTGGAGGTTTTCTACAACTTTTTTTGCGTCATCATAGTTTGAATAAAAGCTTACAATGACATGATAATCACCATTAAAATAAACAAAACTAGAATTCCCATTTGAATTTATTTCATTGCTTAAATTTAATGCTTGTTGATATGTTTGAAAACATCCTAATTCAACAAAATAAAATTCCAATAATTTTTGTTTTTTTGGTCTAATGAAAATAATTAAACCCAAAAGCAATATAATTACAAAAAAAATAATTAAAAAATTAAAATTTTGTTTTTTGTTTATTGTGTTTTTATATTGGTTATAATTAAAAACATAATCATTCATATTTTAATTTATTTTTAAT
>CAZTNT010000031.1:0-4361 GCA_964614965.1 uncultured Lachnospiraceae bacterium
ACATTATGAAGAACTCACCCAAAGAGAACTTGAAGAGCCAAGCAAAGAAATTAAAAAGCGCGTAAATCAAGCTAGATCAGTTCAGTTATCAAGATTTAAAAACTCAAAAATATTTTCAAATGCAAAAATGGGCGAAAAGGAATTTAAAGAGCATTGTGTGTTAAATAAAGAATGTACTGAAATTTTAGAACTTGCCTTTAAAAAATTAAATTTAAGCGCAAGAGCATATAATAGAATTTTGAAGGTTGCAAGAACAATTGCAGACTTAGAAGGCTCAGAAAACATTCAAAAAGAACATATATTAGAAGCAATTCAATATAGGTCATTAGATAAAAAGTATACGGTGTAATATGACAAATGAAGATAAAAATATATTATGGTTGGATGTGTTTGAATTTTTAACCTATGGTAAAAAAATCAAACTTTTAACATTAATTGATAAAAATGATAATTTAAGACAAAAATTTTTGCAAGAAAAAGAGATAAAAAACATTCTAACAAGTGAAGAATATAACAAAATGGCATTATGCTTAAATGATGAGTTTCTCAACAAGATTTTGAGAGATTATGAAAATGAGAATATTCAATTAATAACCTTTAATAATCCAAATTATCCATATAGACTCAAAGAGATCAGCACACCACCTTTATGTTTATATTGTAAAGGAGATGTTTCACTTCTTTCTTCACAATGTTTTGCTGTTGTGGGAACTAGAAAACCAACAGACTATGGAATTGTTGTAACAAAACAGTATTGTATGGAATTATCCAAAAATATGACAATTGTATCAGGTTTAGCAACAGGAATTGACGCTGTGGCTCATAAATCAACGATTGAGGCAGGAGGAAAAACTATAGCTGTTCTTGCGGGAGGGTTTAATCATATTTATCCGGCTGTAAATAATAAACTTGCTAAAGAAATAGAACAAAATCATTTGCTTGTCACTGAATATCCACCCAAAACTAAACCTCTATCATATTATTTCCCAATAAGGAATAGAATCATTGCAGGTTTAAGTTGTGGTGTTCTTGTTCCAGAAATGGGAGAAAAAAGTGGAAGCATGCACACTATAAATTATGCCCTTGAGTTTAATAGAGACATTTTTGTTGTACCTGGGAAAATAACATCGCCAATGAGTAAGGGTGCAAATGCATTGATTAAAAATTTGCAAGGATGCATTACTACAACACCTGAAGATATTTTTGAAACATATCATATTAGCAAACCTAAAAAACAAATGAATTCTCAGTTAGACATCAATTCACAGGTGATTTTATCATTTATTGAAACTGAAAAACGAACTTATCAAGAGATTTTAGAACATGTCAAAATGTCAGCAAATGAACTAAATGCGTTGCTTATAAGTTTAGAATTAAATGGTTTGTTAATAAAATTAGCAAATAATAGTTATATTATGGCTTAAACCAAAAAATCATGGTGTTAAACTAAGTTTTCGCCATATTTTTTTCTTTTATAGAAATTAAATTTCACAAAATTTGGTTAAGAATGTAAAAATAGGTTGTTTGTTTTTTGAAATTTTTGTATAATGAAATTTGATTGTAAGGAGAAGTATGAAGTTAGTATTTATAGAAGGACCTGGTAAAAGAGATACAATAGCAAAATATTTAGGAAGTGAATATGTGGTGTTCCCAACAAAAGGACACGTGCGAGATCTTCCAGCAAAAAGTTTTGCCATTGATTTAACAAATAATTTTGAACCAACTTATGAAATAATTCCAGAAAAGAAAGCTTTGGTGGCGGATATGAAAAAGAAAGCAGCAAATGCAGAAGCAATTTATCTTGCAACCGACCCAGACCGTGAAGGTGAAGCAATTGCTTGGCATTTGGCAACAATTTTAGAATTAGATAAAAATGCGCTTGTTAGAACTGCATTTAATGAAATCAGTAAGAAGGCAGTCAACGAAAGTATTGCAAACCCAAAACCACTCAATTTTGACCTTATAAATGCACAACAAGGGCGAAGAGTCTTAGATAGAATTGTGGGTTATCAATTAAGTCCATTACTATCAAAAAAGATAACTGGAAAACTTAGCGCAGGAAGAGTACAATCTGTAACACTTAAGCTTATTGTAGATAGAGAAGAAGCAATTCAAAATTTTGTTCCTCAAGAATACTGGAATATAAGCGCAGAACTAAATAAAGATAATCAAAAATTTAAGGCTGACCTAATTCAATTTCAAGATAAAAAACTAGAAGTTAACAACAAGGAAGAGGTTGATAGAATTTTATCAGTTGTTGAGAATGCTGACTACATTGTAGACTCTGTGAAACGTCAAGTTGCTTATTCAAAACCACCAGCACCATATATCACAAGTTCTTTGCAACAAGATGCTGTTAGTAAGCTCAAAATGACTTTGAACAGCTACACTAAATGTGCTCAATCATTATATGAAGGTGTTATGATTGCTGGAGAAGGAAAAACTGCTCTTGTAACTTACATTCGTACAGATTCAACGCGTGTTAGTTTAGATGCTCAATTTATGGCAAAAGAATATATTCTTGAAAATTATGGGAAAGAATATCATCCTGGTAAATTTAATGAATTTACTTCGAAAGAAAGTGCTCAAGATGCGCATGAGGCAATCCGTCCAATTAATTTAAAGTATACTCCTGAATACTTAAAAGGAAAAATTGAGGACCAATATTTAAAATTGTACACTTTGATATACAAGCGTTTTGTGGTAAGTCAAATGTCTTATGCTCAATATGATAGCTTAACGGTTGATGTTGTTGCAAAAGATTATAAATTCCGTGCAAGTGGTAAAGCCCTCATTTTTGATGGTTACACGAAAGTTTACAAAGAGGAAACAGACGATAAAAAAGGAATTAACATTCCAGATTGTGTTGAAGGAGAAACAATAAAAAAGGAAAAAATCAACACAGAACAAAAGTTCACAAAACCTCCTGTACGTTTCACTGAAGCTAGTTTAATTAAGGAGATGGAGGTGCAAGGTATTGGTCGACCAGCAACTTATGCTGCCACTGTTATGACGTTGTTTAACAGAGATTACATCAAAACAGATAAAAAATCACTTGTTCCAACAGAACTAGGTGTTCAGGTGACAAAATATTTAGAAGAATATTTTAAAAATATTATGAACATAAAATTTACGGCAGAGATGGAAGAACAACTAGATAATGTTGAACTTGGAAAAGTTAAATGGCAAGATATTGTTGAAGAATTTTATAAAGACTTTCACACTCAAATGGAATATGCAAGTACTCAAATGGGTGTAAGCATGCCAAAACCAGCGCCAACACCAAGTGATGTAAAATGTGACAAATGCGGTGCAATGATGGTGTACCGTGATGGAAAATTTGGCCGTTTCTTGGCTTGTTCAAATTTTCCTCAATGTAAAAACACAAAAAACATTAATCAGCCAGTCAATCAAGTTGAAGAAAAGGGAAAATGTCCTAAATGTGCGGGTGTAGTAAGTGCAAAATATAGTAAACGCGGAAAATTGTTTTTTGGATGTGATAATTATCCAAAGTGTGATTACATTTCTTGGGATTTACCACTTGATGAAAAGTGTCCAATTTGTGGTGAAGGATTATTTAAAAAATTCCCAGCAAAAGGTGGCACACAAATAATATGCAATAAAAAAGGATGCACCTATGTTAAAAATTAATATAATCGGAGCTGGGTTAGCAGGAAGTGAATGTGCATTGTATTTAGCAAATAAAGGGTATAAAGTTAATCTTTTTGATATAAAAGGCGAAAAGATGACTCCTGCGCATCATAGCAAAGATTTTGCAGAAATTGTTTGCTCAAATTCCTTCAAAAGTGATGATGAAAACACAGCATCTGGTGTGTTTAAAAGAGAATTAACACTACTTGGAAGTGAATTGATTAAAACAGCATATGAAGTGCAAGTCCCAGCTGGTCAAGCTTTAGCAGTTGATCGCGATAAGTTTTCTCAAATAATCACTGCAAAAATCAAAAACAACAAGAACATTACATTATATTGTGAAGATGTTGATTCATTTGAAGAAAATGCAATAACTGTAATTGCAACAGGACCATTATCAACAGATAACATGTGTAATGCAATCAAAGGAAAAATAGGTGAAGATTTCTTATATTTTTATGATGCAGCTGCTCCTATCATTTCAGCTGAAAGCATAAACACTAACATTGCATTTTTTGGAGCAAGATATAATAAGGGTGATGCGGATTATTTAAATTGTCCAATGAATAAAGATGAATATCTTGCTTTTTACAATGAATTAATAAATGCTAAAACAGTTCAATTACATGATTTTGAAAAGAAAAACATTTTTGAAAGTTGTATGCCAATTGAAATTATGGCCAAGCGTGGACCTCAAACTTTAACCTTTG
>CAZTNT010000031.1:4371-11077 GCA_964614965.1 uncultured Lachnospiraceae bacterium
GAGTGGATGCAATAAGATTTGGTCCATTGAAACCTGTTGGAATTTTCAATCCAAACTCACAAGAGAAGCCTTATGCAGTTGTACAATTAAGAAAGGAAAATCAAACTGGCACGATGTACAATATGGTTGGCTTTCAAACTAACTTAATGTTCCCGGAACAAAAAAGGGTATTTAGTATGATACCAGGGCTTGAGAATGCAGAGTTTCTACGCTATGGTGTGATGCACACTAATAATTATGTTAACTTTCCAAAATGTTTAGATCAATATTCAAGATTAAAAGTTGATAAAAATATTTATATTGCTGGTCAACTAAGTGGAGTTGAAGGGTATGTTGAAAGCATAGCAAGTGGATTATATTGTGCAATAAATATTACAAGAAGTTTAGAGGGAAAAGAATTAATCAATTTTTCAGCGGACACAATAATTGGTGGGCTTTATAATTATCTTGTCAATGCTAAAACAGATAATTTTCAACCAATTAACGCAAATTTTGGAATTTTGAATCCAATTAATATGAAAGATAAACAACAACGTAATTTGCAATATCGCTTGCGTTCATTGAAAGAAATTGCTAGAATAAAATCTGAGATAGACTCTTAATTTTAAACTATCTCAATAAAAAACAACTAAAAACTAGAAGGAGATTAAAATTGGAACAATTTAGAGGAACAACCATTGTTGCAGTTAAAAAAGATGGTAAAACCGTAATTGCTGGAGACGGACAAGTAACAATGGGGCAACAAATAATATTTAAAGGAACAGCACACAAGGTAAGAAGACTTTATGATGGTAAAGTTGTTGTTGGATTTGCTGGTGGCACAGCAGACGCTTTTGCAATGTGTGAAGAATTTGAAAAGTTATTAAATAAATTTAGTGGAAGTCTGCTTAGAAGTGCTGTTGAATATGCAAAGAGCATAAGAAGTGGCGCTCGCTCAAATGCTGAAGCGTTGATGATTGTTGCAGATAAAACATCTTTATTAATATTGTCAAGTTGTGGTGATGTTATTGAACCAGACGATGGAGTATGTGCAATCGGAAGCGGTGGTAATTATGCTTTGTCAGCTGCAAAAGCTTTAATTAAAAACACTGATTTAGATGCAAGGGAAATTGCCATTAAGTCAATGGAGATTGCAACAGATATTTGTGTTTTCACAAATTCAAACTATGTGGTGGAGGAAGTGTAATATGATGACTTGTAAAGAGATTGTAAAAAGTTTAGATAGTTATATTATCGGACAATCAAAAGCAAAAAGAGCTGTGGCAATTGCACTCAGAAATCGCTATAGAAGAAGTCGTCTTCCAAAAGATTTAAAGGATGAGATAACTCCCAAAAACATCATTTTAAAAGGTCCAACCGGTGTTGGTAAAACCGAACTTGCAAGAAGATTAGCAAAACTTGTTAATGCTCCTTTTGTGAAAGTTGAAGCAACTAAATATACAGAAGTTGGCTATGTTGGTAGAGATGTTGAGAGTATGATTCGTGACCTTGTTGAAGCAAGTGTGAGAATTGTAAAAGCTGAACATTCAGAAAAAATAAAAGATAAAGCAATGGCAAGCGTTGATAAGAAAATCACAGATGCACTTTATCCAATCAAAAAAGCAAACAAACCAGAAGAAATGGACACAGAAGTTTTCCGTTCTCAATTCTACGAAGATTATAAGGCTGGCAAATTTGATAACGACGCAGTTGACATTGATGTAAAAGAACAACCAAAGCCACTTAACTTGATGGATGGAATTGGTGCAGAAATTAATCTTGGTCAAATAATGGGAGGAGTAATTAAGGCTCCAAGAAAAATGAAAAAGATGACGGTTGCTCGCGCTAAAGAAATTTTACTTAATGAAGAATGTGATCGCCTTATTGACACAGATTCTTTAAACAAAGAAGCAATCTATAGAGCCGAACAAGAAGGTATTATTTTCATTGATGAAATTGACAAAATTGCAGCAAAGAAAAACAATGGCCAAGATGTGTCTCGTGAAGGTGTTCAACGTGACATTCTTCCTATTGTTGAAGGAAGTGTTGTTAACACTAAATATGGTGTGATTCACACTGATTATATTCTATTTATTGCTGCGGGAGCCTTCCATATTGCAAGCGTTAGTGACCTTATTCCAGAACTTCAAGGTCGTTTCCCAATTCAAGTGGAACTAAATTCTCTTGATAAAGATGACTTTAAGAAAATTTTAACCATTCCTCAAAATGCGATAACAACACAATATCAAAAATTACTTGAAGTAGATAATATTGCATTGGAATTTACAGAAGATGCTATTGATGCCATTGCTGAAATTGCTGCGGATGAAAATGAAACAAGAGAAAACATTGGCGCAAGAAGACTTCAAACAATAATGGAACTTTTGCTTGAAGATATTTCATTCAATGCAAGCGATGAAAACCCTGTTGTTAAAGTAACAATTGACCGTCCTTTTGTTGTGAACACAATGAAAGAAATAATTCACACTCACGATTTTAAAAAATATGTCTTGTAAAATAAACAAAAACGAAATATTCAGCCGATTTACAATGATGCTAAATGAGGAACAAATTCAAAAATTGTTTTCCGCTTGCATCATAGTTTTTGGCGTAGGTGGAGTTGGTGGAGCAGTTGTTAACATGCTTGTTCGGTCAGGAATTCACAATATTGCCATCGTTGATTTTGACATAATTGACACAACAAACATAAATCGTCAATTTGTTGCAAACATAAATAATGTTGGCAAACTAAAGGTTGATGAGTTATCAAAACAAATTTTAGAGATTCATCCAGAAGCGCAAGTTGAAAAATATCCTTTCAGGTTAGACGAAAACACAATTAAAGATATTGATTTTGCTAAATATGATTATATTATAGACTGCGTTGATGATGTGAATGCTAAAAAGTTGTTGATCAAAAAGGCGAAAGAACTAAAAATTCCCATTTTGTGTGCCATGGGTGCTGGAAATAGATACTGTGAAATTCCTCAATTTGAAATTGCCGATATATCAAAAACTTCTTATGATAAATTAGCAAAAATCATAAGGAGGTTTTGTGTTGAAGAAAGAATAAAGAAGCTAGAAGTTTGTTATACTAAGCAAAAGCCACTTAAATTTGATTGCAAAACGATTGGAAGTGTGGTATACTATCCAGTGAATATGGCAAGCGTTATGTGCGCTAAAGTGATTAACGAAATTTTAAAATAAGGGGATAAAGATATGGATTCAGTAACAGAACTTGATTTTGAAGATATCATTGATAATGAAGAATTAACAATAATAGATTTTTCTGCAACGTGGTGTATGCCTTGCAGAATGCTTGCTCCAATTTTGGAGCAGGTTGCTGATAAGATGCCCAATGTTAATTTTTATAATCTTGACATTGATGAGAATGAAGAAATTGCTAAAAGATATCGTATTTTTAGTGTCCCAACACTTTTAGCTTTTAAAGAAGGTAAGGTTATTGATAGTCTTGTTGGATTAAACAGTTATGATGAAGTGTTGTCTTTTGTTAAACATTGTCTTGTTGCAAAAGTTCCTGAAGATTAATAAAACAAACTGATGTTTGCTAATGCGAGCATCAGTTTTTTGTTAATTGCGACATTTTAATTATTGTTTATAAAATACACGAATAATATTTTTCAATTCACTATTGACAACATATAATTTTGGTGTTAAATTTATTGTAGGAGAAAAAAATATGAAAATTAAAGAAATTAGAACAAAAGAAGAATTTTTAGAAGTATTATCGGAAACCATGACTGAAATTGATGAGGCAAATCAATTTTTAAATACATTTGGTGAAAAAATGCAAAATCCAAAAATGATGCTCAATTTAATGTTGCAACAATCTCACTTTGATGAGGAAAATCATTTTGTTGTTCAAAAATGCTTTGATGAGTTTAATGAATTAAAAAAATCTATATTCAGAATAGAAAATAAACGTAATAGATCAAATGAATTGCTGAATGTTCGATTGTTTAAACAATTTTATGTTGATTCTCATGATTATGCCGTAAAAGCTATTGATCTTAAAGACAATATTGAGAAATATAAGAAGCTCGTTAACGAACAAATTATTAAGTGTATTGATTACTTGAATTTTCATGAAGTTAAAATCACATTATAGAGGGAAAAATGAATTTAAAAGATTTTTTAAATAATAAAGAGATTAACGAACGATCTTTTGGTGAATTTATTCGTCAAAGAAGATTGGAATTGGACATGAAAATTAAAACAATTGCAGTTTGCTTGCAAGTTAACTCTTCATATGTTTGTGATATTGAAAAAGGGAATAGGCATGCACCAATAACTTTGCTAAAACAAATGATTGAAATGTTGAATATCACTGAAGATGAAGAACAGGATTTTATTGATTTGGCTTATGTGTCGCATAACACTTGCGCTCCTGACTTAATTCAATATCTTATTACAAACAAAGAAGCCCTATCAGCACTTAGGATCGCTATTAAAAAAGGTGTTAGTGGTGATGATTTGTTGGAAACAATACAAAACATAGGAGAAACATATGACATTAACTGAATTTCTGAAATTATATCCAGCTAAGAATAGTGGAACTTTTGGGGACTTTGTAACACACAAAAGGGCTGAAAATGGTTTATCAGTACGAAAATTGGCAGCTTATTTAGGTATTAGTTCAATGTATTTAAGCCAAATAGAAAGAAATGAAAGACCAGCTTCTTTGAATTTATTGGAAGAATTTAAAGAATTTTTAGAAATAAAAAGAGATGAAGAAGAGATGTTTAATGATATAGTTTATTTATCAAGAGAAACTTTGTCGCCAGAAATAATCCGTTATTTAATCGCAAACCCTAATGCTAGGAAAGCAATAAGAATTGTAGCGAAACAAAAGATTTCCAGCAAGAATTTTTTAAAAATAATGGAAAATAAACCAGCAAAACAAGAAAACTCATTGTAAAATATGTTTGACAAAAATGGTGATTAGTGATAAATTAAGGACGAAATAAGGAGAAACTAATGAATAAGGAAAAGATTTATTTAGACAATGCGGCAACAACAAATCTTAGTGCTGAAGTGCTTAATGCAATGTTGCCGGTGATGACCAACACATTCGGCAATGCATCTTCTAACCATTCATTTGGAAGCGAAGCATCAAATCTTGTCGATAATGCAAGAGAAATTATTGCAGAATCAATTAATGCTAAGGCAAATGAAATTTATTTCACATCAAGCGGAAGTGAAGCAAACAGCTGGGCACTTGTTGGGATTGCCAATGCAAACAGGAATAAGGGAAATCATATTATTGTAAGTTCAATTGAACATCCATCAGTTCTTGAGGCATGCAAATTTTTGGAAAAAGAAGGTTTTGAAGTAACATATCTTGGAGTTGATGGTAACGGATTTATTAATTTTGCGGATTTGCTTAGAAAAATTAAATCAAACACGATTTTAATATCAATCATGGCGGCAAACAATGAAATTGGAACAATTCAAAACATTAAGGCAATTTCTCAAACCGCTCATGAAAAAGGAATTGTTTTCCACACAGATGCTGTACAACTTTATGGCAATATGAATTTAGATGTGGTAGAACTTGGAATTGATGCAATGACAATTTCATCTCATAAAATCTATGGACCAAAAGGTGTAGGTGCTTTATATGTTTCAAACAAGGTTAAAATTGAACCTATCATTTTTGGCGGAAATCAAGAAAGAAACAAGCGTGGCGGAACAATCAACACAGCAGGAATTGTTGGTTTTGGTAAAGCAGTTGAAATTGCAATGAGAGATATGAAAACCAACAATCACAAAGTGCGTTCATTAAGTGAATATTTTATGTCTAAGTTAAAAGACACTGTTGAACACGTAACATTTAATGCAAACACAAGACAAAAACTTCCACATATCATATCAGCAAAATTTGTTGGTGTTGATGGCGAAAGCTTATCCACAAAACTTGATATTAATGGTGTTGCAGTCTCAACGGGAAGTGCTTGTTCAAATAATGAAACGCCAATTTCATATGTTTTGAATGCAATTGGATTAAATAATGAAGATGCAAAATGTACTGTTCGTTTCAGTTTAGGCAAAAATAATTCTTATGAAGAATTAGATAAAGCCATTGCAACAATAGCTCGTTCAGTTGAAGAATTGAGAGCATTCTCATCAACATATGGAATGAAAATACGAAAGAGAAAGGGGGATAAATAAGTATGTATAGTAAAGCGGTTCTAAATTTATTTAATAACCCTAAAAATGCGGGCAGAATTTCCAAACCAGATGGAATTGCAGATTGTTATAATGAAAATAACACCGCTCATGTAGAATTTTCTTTGAGAATAGAAAGTGGAATTATCATAAATTGTCAATTTAGAGCTCAAGCTAACCCATATATTGTGGCTGTTTGTTCAACAATCACACAAATGTTGAAGGGGAAAATGACAGCAATGCTTTTCCTGGATCCGTATTCAATAAAAAAGGAATTAGGAGATGAAAGCCCCTATGACATTGGCTTTTGCATTGATTGTGTTAAATTGGCAATCGATGATTACAAAGAAAAACTTGAAAAAGAAAGCAAAACAAATAAAAAAGATAATGTTGTGACTGAAGAACCTAAAATTGTTGAACAAGTTTTATCACAAGAAGCGTTTATTCAAGACACAATTAAAGAACAATCAAATGAAGATGATGATTTTGATTTTAGCGACTTTTTTGAAGACGAAGAAATCTAAAAAGGAGATAAAAC
>CAZTNT010000032.1:0-4575 GCA_964614965.1 uncultured Lachnospiraceae bacterium
AAACTGATCAAATTGAACTTTATGTCACAAGAGAAAAGGATAAAGACATTCAAAACATTGAATTTACACTTAGCTTAGGCGGTGTAAATGGTGGAAGCACGCTTGTTGAAAATTTAACAATTTATCTCAGCAAGGACACAGTTGAATTGGCAAATAAAGACACTGATGTTGTTTATGCAAACGAAACAGTTTATCTATTTAAAAATGGTGATACAACAGGTGGTTATAAAGAAGAAGGAAAATTTAAAGAAAATGGTGGTCAAAGTCCGACATTAACTTATGAATTGGAGTCATGCAAATATCAATTTAATGGTGAAATAAACAAATACTCACTTAAAATTCCTGCAAAAGTTAACAATCAATATCAAACAGATTTGTTCACATATGATGCAAACAAACATTTCATATCTTTCAATTCAACGCATGTGGACAATGATTTAAGCATAACCTTCTTGGTTAAATCAGGTGATTATGTTGTTCAAACTATCACTTATAATGTTATTGTAAAATGCAACTTTGTGTTCACAGTTAATGGAGACACCACTTACACTGGTGGACAAAGAGACTTGGTAACAAATTTTGTTCTTCAACACAATGAAGATTCAGATGGAACAAATGGTTTCCCAATTAGAATAAACATTAATTCAAATGTTTCAAATGTTGAAACTAAAACAAGTGGTTCAACTACTTACTATAACTCTTTGGTGTTTGATTTATATAGATTCTCAACTGGAGAAAAAGATAGCTCAGAAGTTAAAATTTCAACAAAAGAATCTAAGGCATATGAACTCAAATTGGTTGGAAAAACTTATTATCTAGTGTTCAACAAAGATTTCACAGGAACAATCGTTTTAACTTTATCTCAAATAACAACAATTGGTTTATACTATAAACAAGATTGGGATATTGTTGTTTCAGGAATTAGAACTCTTGAATATGCAAAAACTGCAGTAACAGCAAGGCTTACAAGCAGCAGCACACCATTTGATTCTGGTGAAAGTGTTGAGATTATCTCAAATGATGCAACAGGTGATGATGTTGGAATTAAAATTACTCAACCAACAGTGTTTGATTCACAATATATTAAAACCAGTGTTGACACAGGTCAATCGGTAACTGGCTATTATAGCTATGATCCACGAAATACGACATTCACGAAAATAGACGACACTAATGCAAAAGCGCTAGCTAACACTCCATACTACACAACATGGAAACAAACAATTCACTATGAATATGTAATTAACTCAAATCTCAGCGCGTTGGAAAGTGCAACAAATCAACAATTGTTTGAGAATAACGACAAAGCTTTAGGTTTCATTGCAAAAGGAGAATCGATAGAAAAAGAATTCTCAGAAACTTATTCAATTTCATTGCCAACAGTTCCAGCAACTCTCAACAATGAAGCGTCATACCTCGTAACTTACAAAGTTTATGTAACTTATTTAGAATTAAGTGAAGAAACAGCTTATGAATTCTATGTGACTTATGTTGTTCAAAATCAACAAAAAGTTAATGTTTACAAACTTTCTGAATCTCCAGAAACTTACAGTGCAGACATCAATGTTGACACTAGAGTTGAAAAGGATGACCCTACAACTCCTACTAAATATTATCTAGATTTGTTCTACTATGCTGAAAACTTGACTGTTGATTCAACAACTTACACATTGACTTATGGTGGTAGTAAATTCAAATTAACAAGTGGCTCTGATGTTGCTTATGCAGATGATATTAGAGAATCTGGATTAACTCAGTTTAAAGATGTTAACGGAAATATTAAATTCAAATACGACTCATCAACTTCAAAACTCTATAAAGAAGATGGAACAACAGAAATTACAGAATTCACATTGAGTGAAACTGGTATATTTAAGTTGTCGGATGGAACTAACACAGGTTATGCTTATAGCATTTCAACTTCTGAAAAAACTGAGTTTAAAGATGGAGCAACCGTAAAATTCCAATACGAACTATCAACAAATAAATTGTTTAATGCTGATGGAACAACAGTAATTGGCACAATGACTTCAGAGTTACACAATCCAACAACAAACAGAGAAAGCGTGTTTGAATCTAACTTCACAAACATTGTTCAATTTGCAGAATTTATTGAAAAATATAAGGACAAAGATTTCGTTCGCATTGGTGAAAAAGATTATGTTCCAGTAACTCTTGCTTCTGGAAATGAATTAAAGGGTTACTATAAGCTTGTAGACGATGAATATGAAGAGATTACTGACGCAAGCACATATTCTTCTGGAACGTATTATAAAAAACAACTTTACACTTTAGTGGAAATTCCTGATGGACGATATGGCATTGATTTGGTTGAACATTCAACAAGTTCAAATCCATTGATTAACAATGAACTTTGCACAACTTTAAGTCTAATTGAAGATGATGTTCCATTTGTGACAATCGAAGCTTATTCATCAACAAACATCAAGGGCTTTAGATTGTATCCACAAACAAAAATCGAAGCACAATCTAGCAAATTGTTGAGAGAAATGGGTCTTGACACGTTTACAACAATAATCAATCAAGAATTTACTCTTAACACTCCAATAATTGGTATTGGAACGCCGAGTGACACTTCTTGGGTAACAAATGCTTCAGGCACTCCAGAACAAATCAAACATGATCATGACAATGATCCATCAACTCCTAATGAGAATGTTGTTTATGCAGAAATTAAAGTTCCAAGTTCAACTTATAGTGCTACTACCGGATTTAAATTAGAAAATCTTTATAACACTTACTATGTTTACAAAGCTAAATTCAGCGGTAGTTCAAGTGATGGTGCGTTGTATAACAATGATGCATATTTCTACTATATTGATTTTGCAACAAACAATGATAGTGAAAAATTGTTGGTTGTTCCGAAATATACCAACAATAACCACTTCTTGATTGACTCAAGCATAGCAGATAATGGCACAGTTTCCTTCAACTTAAATGATAGTGTTGTTGTTTGGACAATGGGCACTACTGGCACTAATGCTGGCAAAATTGTTAATTCTGCTGAAGAAACATCTTTAAGTGTTTCATATGATTATTTAGCAGATTCATCAACGACTCCGCCAACCATGGCATCATCATTAAATGTTGAAGATTCAATCGTTAAATCATTTGATTTAAAAATTACTACTGCTCAAGATGGTACTACTAAATACTCAATCACTGTTTCAGTATTGGAATTGTTGGAATATAAAGTTGCAAATCCAAACGAGTTAACATGTGCTCTCATTGCAAATCTTAAAGTAACTTATAATTCTACATCTGTTAACTTGCAATTCACAATGAGATACACTTTAGGTAACTTGAATGAAATCTCTTTAACTTATAATAATGCAGACATTCAAATTTCAAATGGATTTATGACTCTTGAAGCTAATGATTATGTAAAAAGTGACTATATTAAAGAAACTTCTACCTTTTTTGACAAATCTAGGAATTATTATCCATACACTCAAATCACAGATGCAAATGCTGTAAAACAAACAGGTGTTGATTATTATGAATTAACATATGAGCAAGTGACAGATCTAACAGCTGGTGTAAGTTCTGTAACTGGATTGTGGATTACTGAAGATAATGTAACTTACACTCAAATCACAGATGCAAATGAAAAAGCAAAAGAAGGTGTTAACTATTACAAACTAAAATATTCTTTAAAAGAAGATTTGGATGATGGTGCTAGTGTAACGGGGCTTTATCTAAAAGGAGATTACACTAAATATGAGGGAACATCTTTCCCAACTGATGGAACTGAGTTAAGTTACATTGAGTATTCTTTAGATTCTTCAAAACTTGATTCATATTTTAGTGACTCAACCAATCCTCAAGAGTTAACAATTGATTTGACGGCAACAAACAAAGCTGGAACTCAAACAGCATTCACACTTATTGTGAAAAAGCAAACAACACCTTCATCTTAGTTAGTTGAAAAATCATTCAGTTCACAAAAAAGGGCGCAAACGCGCTCTTTTTTTGTTGACAAATTACTTTTTTGAGATTAATATTATTGTAGGAGATATGTATGACTATTGAAGAATTTGAAGAAAAATGTATGGATGTGATTGAAAAAATTGTTGCAATCGACATCAAACAAAACAGACAAGGTGCAATTGTTGTTGCAGAAAAAATGCTTGAAAAGTCAAAAGAAAAAGGAAATAAAAAAATCATTGAAATTTATGAACGTGTTTTGCAAGAATTTAAACTTGCAAGCGATGAAGAATATGAGCTTTTGAGAAAACAAATCTTTTCATAGAAAGGAAACTCAAAACTTTCACCGCTCACTAAGATGATTTTCTGAGCGCGGTAACAAGAGTGCTTATTAAATCATAAGTTGTTCGGGCGAAAGCTTCTCGTTTAAGGGTGAAGAGGATGATTTTATGTTGTCATTCTGAGTGTAGCGATAGCGGAATCGAAGAATCTCATCGATTGAGTACAACACTTCGTTTGTGGGATGTTTCGGCAGGCTCAACATGACAATTTGAAGCATTTAGTTTGATAGGGCAAACTAGCTAAAACGAGATTTGGATAGATTAAAAGGGCTCCCAAAGAAGTAAA
>CAZTNT010000032.1:4675-9630 GCA_964614965.1 uncultured Lachnospiraceae bacterium
TGCTTCGCATGGGAAAGAGGAGCAAACGAGTTAAGGCTTACGTTTGCGAAAAAAATGAGCAAACTAGCTAAAACGAGATTTGGATAGATTAAAAGGGCTCCCAAAGAAGTAAACGAAGTGCTTCGCATGGGAAAGAGGAGCAAACGAGTTAAGGCTTACGTTTGCGAAAAAAAATGAGCAAACTAGCTAAAACGAGATTTGCGACGAGGAGGGGGTATTATGGGTTTTTTTGATTGGGTTATGCATGGTCTTGGCTTTGAAACCACAAGCAAAGGTAAAAATAAACGAACAAAAACCATTGATCAAGATGAAAAATATGCTAACTTTAACTTGCACGAAAAAGTTTCAAATTCAGAAAGTAAACCTGTTTCACAAACTGTAAATCCTTCAGGTTTCAATAATTTTGGAATTCAAACTGAATCAAACATAATTATGGTTGAGCCAAAATCAATGAGTGAAATTCAACAAGTTGTTGATTATTTAAAACAAGGTCAATCAGTTGCTGTTAATCTTGAAGGTTTGTCAAGTGCAGATATGGAGCGAATTTTAGACTTTTTGTCTGGTGCAATTTACGGTTTGAATGGAAGCATTCATCGCTGGCATGGAGATTTGTTTTTGTTAGCTCCTGAGGGGCATAAGATTCTCAAAAAAAATTAGATTTTGATAGTTGCCACTCTCTAAACGGCGATTGCTAGCGCAAGCCTAAGTCGTTCGGGCAATCAATCAAAATCACAAAATAAAGAGGACGTGATTCGAATGATAGATGTCATCCTGAGCGAAGTCGAAGGATCTCTTAAATAACAAAATTATATGAAAAATTGGATTAAAATAATTTCAGCAATAGTTTTGGTTTTGGTGGCAGACCTTGTCACCAAACATTTTTTATTTGAAGTTGAGTATTTCAATCTTATTCCAAATGTCATATCCATTGCAACAAACGGCGGAAACACTGGTGCTGCTTGGGGGATTTTCAGCGGAAAAACGATTTGGCTAATAGTGGTTAGCTTGTTAATGATTGTTGTTTTATTTGTTTTTAATCATTTCGTTAAACAAAAGAATACATTTTATTGTATCGCTTTTGGATTTATAATCGGTGGAGCGGTTGGCAATTTAATTGACCGAATTTGGCTAAATTATGTTCGAGATTTCATTTTCTTGGATTTCTGGCCAACTTTCCCAATTTTTAATTTGGCAGACAGTTTTTTGTGTGTTGGCGCGGTGATGTTGGCAATTTATATTTTGTTTTTTACAGGTAAAAAAAGTGAAAAATGAGTTTGTTTGTGATAAGAAAGATATTAGATTAGATGTGTTTTTAGCTGAAAACACAAGTTTTTCACGTAGTTTCATAAAAACAATAAATGATGAGGGTAGAATTTTAATCAATGGAAAAACTGAAAAGGCTGGTTATAAGTTGAAAGTAGGTGATGTTGTTGCGGTTGAAGAAAAAGAGATTGAAACCATTGATGTGAGTCCAGAAAACATTCCACTTGATATTGTTTATGAAGATGATGATTTGCTGGTTATAAACAAACAAGTTGGCTTGGTTGTTCATCCTTGTTCAACAACAAAATCTCACACTCTTGTGAATGCTTTGATGTTTCATGTCAAAAATCTAAGTTCAATCAATGGAGTTATGCGACCTGGCATTGTTCACAGGCTAGATAAAGACACTGGCGGGCTTATGCTTGTTGCAAAGAATGATCATGCACACAAGGCTTTAAGCGAGCAACTTAAGGATAAAACTCTAAACAGAGAATATAAAGCATTGATTAAGGGTAAAATTAAGGAAGATTTTGTTGTTGAGGGTTTCTTGGGTAGAAATCCTAAGAATCGTGAGCAAATGGCAATGGTAAGTGAATCGCAAGGAAAGTATTCTAAAACAATCTTTACAATTGATAAAGTTTTTGATCATTTCACATTGCTTAATTGCAAATTGACCACTGGAAGAACACATCAAATTCGTGCTCACCTTAAATCAATTAATCATCCTATTGTGGGAGATGTTTTATATGGAGGAGTGGAAAAATCCATTAAAACTAACGGGCAACTTTTATTTGCTTATAAAATTCAATTTATTCACCCAACCACAAATCAAAAAATGGAATTTTCTGTCGCTTTACCAGAATATTTTGTAACAGTCATTAATAAGATAATGTAAAATTATGGAAAATTTTGTAAATCGTTTGTAGGAATTATGAAATGATGATATAATAAAAATGTAAAAGGAGAAATATCTTTCTGTCTGTAGACAGCCAGATATTTGCTTTAAAATCTGCTTGTTTAATCGCAAGCGCTTAACAATTAAATTTTAAAGGAGGAATTATCTGTTTAAAGCCAGATAGAAGTCCTTTAAAACTCTCTTGCTTAAATGCAAGCATTAATCAATCAAATTTAAAGGAGGAATTATGAAAGGAAAAGGTTTTGTTAATTTTATGGCATACATTGCAATTGCTTTTATTGCCGTTGCTCTGATTTTGGGCAAAATTTTAAGTGCATTTAACTTAAGCTCAACAATCACAAGTTCACTTGATTTAATTGCAAAAGTTATTGCCTATGCAATCACTGCAGTCTTTGCATTTTACTATGCTAAATCAAGAAAACACATCGCATGGATGATTTGCTACATTATTTTTGTAATTGCAATTATCATTTTTGTGGTTTTAGGATTATTTTAAAAAATGAAAAAATTTAAGATAAATTTTAAACTCACCACTTTTTTGGTGAGTTTATTTCTAAGTTTATTATTAGTTATTTTGGGTAGTAAGAATAATTACTGCCTTTCTTTTGGTTTTATTTTAATGGGAATTTCGCTTTTATTATTTGTTTTGTACAACAATGAAAAGTTGCAAAAGCAACTCCAAGATATAAATGAAACCATTGATGAGGTTGATCAATTGGAAGATGAAAGTTCAAATCATGATGAATTTTCTCAAGAAGAAGAGGAAAGACTTTATGTGTTAAAAGAGTTATATATCGCGCAAAAGAAGATCAACAAGAAGCAAAAGAAGTCTAAGATTTTGTTTAATATATGTGGAGTAGCATTAATTATTTTAGGCTTCATAAATTTGTTGTGATGCTAATAAAGGAATGCAACAACAAAAAATACTTTACAGTAAATATTGCAAAAAATCTTGATTTAATTTAAAAGATGTGCTAAAATACGCAACGTTATAAATAACATAAGGAGAAATTTAAATGAAATACAATTTAGAAAAGAAAGAAAATGGTGTTTTTGTGGCTAACGTTACAGTTGAAAAGGAAGACTGGGACAAAGCACTTAACACAGCTTATGAAAAAAATAAAGGAAAATTCAACATACCAGGTTTCAGAAAAGGTCATGCTCCAAGAAACATTATTGAAAAAACTTATGGTGCTGGTGCTTTCATGAATGAAGCAATCGACGAAGTTTATTATTTAGCTTACACTCAAATTTTACGTGAAAACGAAGAGATTAAACCAATTGATGCACCAAAACTTGACATCAACAAAATTGACGAAAACGGTGTTGAAATGGTGATGACACTTCAATGTGTTCCAGAGTTTGAACTTGCTCAACACACTGGTTTAACTTTCAAAAGAGAAGAAGTTAAAGTTGAAGATAAAGACATTGAAGAAGCAATTCGTCGTGAACTTCTTAGAGCATCTCGTCTTGTTGAAACAAACAAACCTGTTAAAAATGATGACTATGTAACTCTTGATTTTGATGGTTATGTTGACGGAAAACAATTCGATGGTGGTAAAGCAGAAAATTATCAACTTCAAATTGGTTCACATTCATTTATTGACACTTTTGAAGACCAATTAGTTGGTTTGAACATTGGTGACAAGAAAGACGTTGAAGTAACTTTCCCGGCTGAATATCACGCAAAAGAACTTGCTGGAAAACCTGCAACTTTCAAGTGTGAAATCAAGAATATCCGTGAAAGAATTATGCCTGAATTAAACGAAGAATTCGTTTCTAACTCAACAGAATTTGAAACTGTTGAAGAATATAAGAATAGTATCAAAGAACGTTTGACAAAAGAAGCAAACGACAAGGCAGACATTGAACTTGACAATGACATTTTAGATAAAATCATTGATGACACAACTGTAGTTCTTCCAGATGTTATGGTTGAAGATGAATTTAACCGTCAACTTAAAGGTATGGAAAACCAAATGAGATATCAAGGTTTAACTCTTGAGGATTATGCTAAATATACTGGTAAATCTGTTGAAGATTTAAAAGAAGACATCAAAAAGAGTGCAACTCGTAACGTTAAGGCTCGTCTTGTTCTTGAAAAACTCATTAAGAGCGAAAATTTAGACATCACAGAAGCTGATATCGACAACAAAATCGCTGAAATGGCAAAAAATGTTGGTAAAGATGTGGAAGAATATAAGAAACAAGTTAATAATGATATGGTAAACCAAATTGCTAATGAGTTGCTTATGAAGAAATTATTGAATTTCTTACATGAAAATAATGAAATTAAGTAAGGAAGTTCGAATTGTTGCCACTCACTTAATGCCTGCGCTAAGTCGTTCGGGCAACAAATTCTCACTTTAACTTAAAGTGGATTGAACATTAACTGTCATCCTGAGCGTAGTCGAAGGATCCCCTAACGCGAACAAAATGTTATGATTATGGGATGTTTCGATTCCGAAGGAAACAGGTTTGGGCGTTTACGCATCACCTGACTTCACTTCGTTTCGCTCAACATGACATAAAAACAATGAAATTAAATTGGAGGAATCTTATGATACCTATGGTTATTGACCAAGTTGGAAACAATGAGAGAAGTTATGATATTTATTCTAGATTATTAGAAGATAGAATTATTTTCTTATCTGGTGAAATTAACGATCAAATGGCTAACACAATTGTTGCTCAACTTATTTTCTTGGAAGGTAAAAATCCAGATAAAGATATTTTTATGTATATCAATTCTCCAGGTGGAAGTGTGAGCGCTGGA
>CAZTNT010000032.1:9730-10899 GCA_964614965.1 uncultured Lachnospiraceae bacterium
ATTAAATAAAATTTTGGCTGAAAACACAGGCAAAGATGTTGAAACTATCACAAAAGATACAGATAGAGATAACTTTTTAGATGCTAAGCAAGCAGTAAAATACGGCCTTGTTGACAAAATTTTTAGCAAACGCTAATTTGGTGCAGGGCAATTTGTCCTGCATTTTTATATGAGATTCGCTCCATGTGCTACGTTTGGCCGGAATGACATAATGTCATGTTGAGCGTAATGTAATGTAGTCGAAACATCCCATAATCATAACATTTTGTTCGCGTTAGGGGATCCTTCGACTTCGCTCAGGATGACATTTATAACAATATCAAATTAAAGGGATTCTCTCTGTCATTCTGAGCGGAGTGAAACGGAGTCGAAGAATCCCATAAAAAAGGGGAGAAAATTTTGAGAGAAATAGACACAATTTGTTCGTTTTGCGGACGTCCAGCAAGAGAATTAACAGACATTATTAGCAATCCAGAAGGTGATTGTTTCATTTGCAAGGATTGTTTGAATATTTGCCGTGATTTAATGGACTTTAACAACAAAACAAAAGAAAGTGAGAATAACAATCGAATTGAACTTATGAAACCGCAAGAAATCAAGCAAAAACTTGATGATTTTGTGGTTGGTCAAGATGAAGTCAAAAAGATTTTGGCTGTTTCAGTTTATAACCACTATAAAAGAATTAATTACAATATGATAAAAAAAGAAAACAACCAAGATGAAGTTGAACTTGAAAAATCTAATGTCCTTTTGGTTGGCCCAACAGGTAGTGGGAAAACATTATTAGCCAAAACTCTAGCAAAGGTTTTAAAAGTTCCGTTTGCATCAAGCGATGCAACAGCGTTAACTGAAGCAGGTTATGTTGGTGACGATGTTGAAAATATCCTTTTGAAACTCATTCAAAATGCGGATTACGACATTGAAAAAGCGCAACGTGGAATAATTTACATTGATGAAATTGATAAGATTGCGCGTAAAACTCAAAACGTTTCAATCACTCGTGATGTAAGTGGTGAAGGTGTTCAACAAGCACTCCTTAAAATCTTGGAAGGAACAATTGCATCAGTTCCACCACAAGGCGGAAGAAAGCACCCTCAACAAGAAAACATCAAGATAGACACAACAAACATTCTTTTCATTTGTGGAGGTGCCTTTGTTGGGCTTGATAA